>JAYWGE010000171.1:0-18210 GCA_043778455.1 bacterium | reverse complement strand
AGTAGGACGAGGTCCTGGTTCTGGTAAAGGTAAAAATGCTGGACACGGACACAAAGGTCAAATCAAGCGATCTGGTGGACGAAAAGCTGCTGTAGGTTTTGAAGGAGGTCAAACTTCTTTGATCCAACGAACCCCAAAATACCGAGGTTATAACAACAGAGGTAAGGCTAACCTAGATATGATTGTTCTAAATACTGGTGTTCTTGACAGATTTTTTGAAAATGGAGCTACAGTCAACGTAGAAACTCTACTTGCTAAAGGTCTTGCCAATGGTCATACTAATCGAGTTAGAATAATCAAAAAAGGTGATACCAAAAAGAAATTTATCTTTGGAGAAGAAGTTTACTTGACCAAAGGTGTAGCTGAAATAATGGCCTAAAAGTCAAAAAAACAGCTAATAATCTCAACTAAAAAATAATTAAATTTAGTAATGTTCAAACCAAATTTTTCCTTTTGTTAACTCAAAGGGTCTTTTTAATATAAAACCAAAATAATATGATAGACCTTTCACCTTTTCCAAATAATGTCGGTACTATTTTGACTAACTATAGTTTTGACTCTTCCTCATCTAATCTTAAGTTTACTCTTCCAACTAAGACTATTTTGCGTATTTATGGTATTGCAGGAGCAGGTAAAGGAACACTTGCCCAAAAATTAACCAACTATTTTGGTATTACGAACCTTGAAACTAGCTATATTTTGCGATCAGCTACCTATATTTACCAAACCCTTGGCTTGGAGTTTAATGACCAAAACACAGATGCAGTTTTTGACCAAATTATAATTAAGTTACCTAGCAAGAATTTGCAGTTTTTTTGGAATATAAAAGATGAAGTCAAAGAGCTTACAGATATTGAGTTGCGATCCAATCTTGTCCAGCAAAATGTGTCTATTTATAGTGGTAATCCATATTTTCGTACCAAATACTACAATAAAATTAACTATATTCTCAATAACTTAATCAGTAGTGCAGTTATTTTGGATGGTCGTGGTAGTAACACCCCTTATTTGAATCAAGCAGAGCAAGATGGTTTTAATGTTATTAGGTTGTTTTTATGGTCAAATGATGAAGTAAATTATAATCGCTATAAATCAGCTTATTTAGTGCGGCACAATTTGAGTGTATTAGACCAAGAGCAAGAACAGACTTGTTACATTGAATTTCAAAAAAATATTGCTCAAAGGAATCTTCAAGATTATAACAATGCTGTTGCTAATAATATGGGGACACTATCACAAGATACAGGGATTATTGATAGTTCTTATCTTTCACCTGATCAAGTTTTTTGTACAGCCTTAAATTTTATTAAAAGTAGGTTGTGGTAAACAAAAAAAAACCTCCAAATGGGGGGTTATTTTAAAGTTTACTTTTGATAATTTTGAACTAATTAATGATTAAATCTTCTAAATCTGTATCAATTACAGTAGATTCAATAATTGGTAGGGCTACTGGCAAAACAGTTGGAGTAGAAACCTGAGGTTGTTGAGTAACAGCTTCTTCTTTTGGAATAAAACTACCTGTTTCTTTGTCAAATTTTTTACCTTTGAGAGAATTTTCTGGCTCATTAAACACAATTCTAATAATCATGTTATTGGCTTTACCAACAGCTTTCATAATAGTTTTAAGGGCAGATGCCATAGATCCAGACCTACCAATTACAATTCCCATGTCAATAGGTGCAACAGTAATAGCAAGTAAAACACCTAACTCGTCAATGGTTCTGTCTATTTTTACTTGGTCGGGTTGGGTGGTCAAGTTTGTCAAAATATCAAATAAGATTTTTTCATCAACAGTCATAATTTTTGTGATTTATTATTTTTAAGTTTAAGTTGGCTTGGCTAAAATGAGCTAAAACTAGCTAACAATACCATGTTTTTTGAACAAGGACATAGCAGAGCTAGAGACCTCAGTATTTAGAGTTAAAAGTTCTTTGATTCTATCAGCTTTTAATTCACATTGTTTAGAAATTGGGTTGTACCAACCAAGGTTTTCAAGAGCTAATTTATTTACAGCTCGGAATTTTTGGGCAAGGACAACTCGGTATTGTCTAGCGTGGATTTTACCAAAGGGTTTGAATCGGATGATGAGGCTTCTCATAAAAATGAAATTTGTATATTAAAGATAGTTTTTCTTGTTTAGTCTTTATGTTTTTAAAAACTTCTAGGCTACTTTTCGAGAATAGTATTCTACGATGTAAGGCATTTTGAAATCAACAGGAAGATCTGTAGAAAGTGGAGTGTTTAGTACTTTTAGGGTGTTTTTGGTACTACCATCCAACCATGTAGGAACTTGATTTGGAACAGAAAGTTTGAAATTAGTCCAAAATGGATTGGTTAGTTTATTGGTTTTGACTGTAATAACTTCTCCTGCCTTAACGATGTAAGATGGAATGTTGACTTTGATACCATTGACGGTAAAATGACCATGAGCAACAAGTTGTCTTGCTTGGGCTCGGCTGTCGGCAAGACCACCTTTGTAGACTACATTGTCAAGTCGGGATTCTAGAATAGTCAAAGCTACAGTTGAAGTATCACCTTTCTTTTTGAAAGCTTTTTTGAAGATGTTGGCAAGTTGTTTTTCTTGGATACCGTAAGAGTATTTTAGAGTTTGTTTTTCTAGTAGTTGTTTACCGTATTCAGATGTCTTTCGGACTCTTTTGGCACCGTGTACACCAGGTCTGGTGGTTGGTTTTTTGGAAAAATCATCTTTGGCAGAGTAGCTTCTTGCACCCTTTAGAAAGAGATTCTTACCAACTCTTTTGGAAAGTTTAGTTGTGGAACCAGTATATCTAGCCATATAAAAATTGAATTGAAGAATTAAAGTTTGTACTAACACTTTATATATTTAAATGTATTAGCGTGAATTTAGAATTGTAATAGTTTTTAGTTTTTAGAGAAATTTATGTATTTTATTTTAATGTTATCCTGAATTTGTTTCGAGATTTCATACAATAATTAAAAATTAGATAAAAATTAAACCTTGTTTTTAAATATTTTTTAGGTTATGAAGTAAATTTAGAATAATAATTGCAACACATAAACTAGTGAAATAACAACTATACTCTTCTTCTCTTTTTGAGGGTAACACCACCAAAGGCAAATGAAGTGCTATCTTTGATAGATTCAACACCAAGACCTCCAGCTTGAACAGCTCGGATAAAAGCATCTCGTCCCATACCTGCACCTTTAATTTCTAGGTGAAGTGTGTTTACACCGTATAATTTGGCTGTAGCAAGAACTTCTTCAGTAGCTTTTTGGGCTGCAAAAGGAGTGGATTTTTTAGATCCTTTAAATCCAGATTTACCAGAACTTGACCAAGTTAATACCAAACCATTTAGGTCAGTCAAAGTTACGATGGAGTTGTTAAAGTTTGCTCTTAAGAAAAGTCTAGCGATGGGATATTTTTGCTTGATTTTAATTTTTTTTGGACGAGCAGATTGTGATTTTGTAGGTTTAGCCATAATTTATAATTTAGTTAAATAATTAGTGATTACTTAGCTTTGATTTTTCCACTACCACCTGTCAGTCTCTTGTTGCCTCTTACGGTTCGTGAGTTTACTTTGGTGGTTTGACCTCGGACAGGTAGGTGTTTGTGGTGTCGGTCGCCACGGTAGGTTTTGATGTCAATCAAATGCTTTATGTTAGCTTGTTCATTTCTTCTAAGATCGGTTTCAATAACAAAAGCTTCATCTACGGTATTTCGTAGTTTGGTCAAAGTTTCTTCAGAAAGATCAGAGAGCTTACAACTTGGGTCAATGGAAAGCATAGCCAAAAGTTTTTTGACATTGTTTTTACCGATACCTTTGATAGGCGTAAGGGCAAATCTTGCTTGTTTTTTTTCGGAGAGGTTTCTACCAGCAATACGAATCATATAATAAAATGTTTAGGTTGTATTTTTTAGTACTTTCTAGCTTTTTTAGCTAACATTCTTCGGGATCTTGAGATAGGTCCTCGGGCTTTTAGTCTTCCACCTTTGATGGAATCAGTTTTTGGTCGGATATAGATGATACCATTTTTTTTGGTACGATACTCTTCTCGGGATCGTCTACCGACGACAATACCACGGAATTTTAAAGAGGCTTTAACTTTCATAAAAATAGAAATGTTTTGTTAGATTGTTGTGATATTATTATTTTTTGTAGATACTAGATATATCTTTGCACTATTGTACCCTTCAAAATCCCAGCTTCTAGGTTAAAATACATATCTTCAGGACTGACTTCCACCTTGACGGAGTCTCCTTTGATGACTTTTACTTTTGCCTTTACTAGCTGAGCTTTGAGTATTGCAACGATAAGAATCGGAGGAAGAACTTCCCCAGTTTTGGAGAGTCTATCTACTCTAACCTTGAATGTAGTACTAGGTAGAGTTTCGATCACCACAGCTTTATCGAAGTAGATTTTATCGTCTTTTTCAACATTTACTCGTCGTCGTTTGTTTCGGTTATTTTGCACAGGTACAATATGATTAGTTAGTTTTTATTAACATTGGAATGCAACCTATTAATCATACCATATTTTTGTAGTTTTTGTCAAGTGATTATCAAGTCATATTAGCGTTGGTTTTATATACCCATTCCCTACCCAAATTACAGTATTACCTTTTCATATCCTTTTGTGATAACTTTTGTTCAAAACTAATCTGTGTTAAAGTTTAAGAAAACTAATAAAGAATTGGATATATTATATTTACCACTGTTCGTTTTAAGAGTTAAAATTATGATAATGGTGAAATTAGCACTGATAAGCTAGAAGCTAGTTGACCCTTGACAAAGGGGCTGTCCCAACGGGACTGAGGATTTTTTGGTGGTTATTTTTTTATATATCAATGCTATATTGACCACTACCAAAGTTATTAAATATTCTTATTTTGCAGATTATAAATTTGAAATAAAAATTGATTATACTTGTTCCCCACCTAAGCTTACACTAATTACTTTTCACTAAGTAGTGAATCCTTACTTTTAAAGTAATTCTGTGTGTAAGTTTGTGAATGTTGGCAAAGGATTGGGTATAAATTGACTATACAAAAAAACTAAGGTAAACTTAAATTACAACAAAAAAATAAATAAACATAAACAAAAAAATATGACTAATACAAATCAAAACCTAAATCAAACTTCAAACCAATCTCACAACCACAAAATCCTCTCCGAACTTACACCAAATAAACTTTGGTCATTTTTTGCAGAATTATCAAATATCCCAAGACCTTCCGAGCAAGAGCAAGGTGTCCGAGACTGGTTAGCCAAATTTGCAACTGACAGAAATTTGAACTATAAACAAGACAAAATTGGCAATTTTTTTATTTACAAACCTGCCCAAAACAGTAGTAGCACAAAAACTATTTTACTTCAACAGCATATGGATATGGTCTGCGAAAAAGATCCAGAAATCAATTTAGATTTTAGTACAGATCCGATAGTTCTCAGACAAGATGGTGATTTTATTTATGCCACTGGAACTACACTTGGAGCTGACAATGGTATTGGTTTGGTAGCTAGTTTATCTATCTTGGACGATCAAAATATTAGCCATCCCAACATTGAAGCAGTTTTTACAATGAATGAAGAAACAGGAATGGACGGTATAATGTATTTAGATAAATCATTTATCAGTGCAGATTATGTCCTTAACCTTGACACAGAGGAAGAAGGTTCGGTTTATGTATCCAGCGCTGGAACACGAGATGTAGAAATTATTCTTAACCCAACTAAAATAAATTTTACAGAAAATCCAAAAAAAGATGACCAACCTAAAAACGCTCTTCAAATTCAAATTAGTGGATTAAGGGGTGGACATAGCGGAGTTAATATTCACGAAAACAGACTTAATTCCAACAAAATTTTGGGTGTTTTACTCCAAGAAATCCAATTCCAAATTCTTTTAGTTGACATTACAGGTGGTAGCAAACGAAACGCCATCCCAAGGTACAGTCAAGCCGTTATTGTTTTGGATGATTTAGCGGATGATTTGGAAGAACAATCAAAAGAATCAAAGAAAAGTTTGGAAGATATTCAAGTCAAACTACAAACCTTATCCAATAAAATTATCAGTAATTACCAAGAAATTGAACCAGAGATTAATATAACAATAACCCTAACAACAACCCAATATTGTTTTGACAAAAAATCTACCCTGCAGATATTAAATATCCTCAACAACACCCACAGTGGAGTGTACCAAGTCAGTAGTGTTGTGCCAGATCTTGTTCAAACTAGTAATAATCTTGGAGTAATTGAAAACAACAATGGAGTTATTACTATAGTTAATATGGCAAGGTCTAGTGATGATTTTGAGCTTGATTTGTTGGTCAAACAACTTTTGAGTATCGTTCAAACAGCTTATGCAGTGCAGTTTGGTGATTTTGATAAAGCTAAAACAGAGCTTTTACCAATTTTCTCCTATTCAAAAAATGATTTAAAAGTAATTTTGAGCGCAACTACAGCAGGTTGGAAAACTCAAGTTCATAATCCACTTTTGGATATTTTTCAAATAGTTCACACCAAAGTTACAGGTCAAAAAGCTGAAGTAAAAGCGGTACACGCTGGTTTGGAATGTGGATTTCTAAAAGATTACTTGCCCAATAGTAGTGTCATTTCGTTTGGCCCACAAATCGATGATGCTCACAGCCCAAAAGAACATGTTAAAATCAGCAGTGTCCAAGAATTTTATGATATTTTAGTTGAATTAGTAGCTGTTTTGTAGCCTATTTATAGGTTTTAAAAAATTACATTTGACAAACAACATTAAAAGTGTCATTATTAAATTAGAAATAAAGCCAGTAAAAACATCTTCAAACCTCTAATCTACAACTCCTATGATCTTGGGTACAAACAAAACTAGCTGGTCATCCGACAAATAAAATACCAAATTACAGGTATCTTAAAATAGCAAAATAAATTCATAGAATTAAATAATTTCCTGTGACTTTTATTCAATTGCTTTAAGATGCTTTTTTATTACCCAAAAATAGTTAAAACCAAACTAAAAAACACAACAACACCAAAACCTAATAAAAATATTATTCAAAAAACCTATTTCTATGACTATTTCCCTTAAAGCACTTTTTCTTGAAAACATCCACCCTGTAGCTACTACTATTTTTCAAAACAACGGTTATACTGTAGAATCAATTAAAACCACACTTAACGAAGAAGAATTGATTAACAAAATCAACACCGACCAAATATCTATTCTTGGTATCAGATCTAAAACTAAAGTAACAGCGAAGGTCTTTGAATCTTGCCCTACACTAAAAGTTGTTGGTGCATTTTGTATTGGTACTAACCAAATAGATCTTGATGTTGCCACCAATAGCGGTATTGCAGTTTTTAATGCACCCTTTTCAAATAGTCGATCTGTGGCGGAACTTGTAATTGGTGAGATTATTTGTTTGATGCGAAAAACTATGACAAGATCTATGGAATTACACAGTGGAATTTGGAATAAATCAGCAACTGGTTGCCACGAAGTCAGAGGAAAAACCCTTGGAATTGTGGGTTATGGAAATATTGGCTCCCAAATTGGAATTTTGGCAGAAGGATTGGGTATGAAAGTAGTCTTTTTTGACTTGATGGAAAAACCAACTCTTGGTAATAGCACTAAGTATAATAGTTTGGAGAAAATGTTACCTGTATGCGACGCAATAACTTTACATATTGAAGGTGGCAAACGCAACGATAATTTCTTTGACAAAACTAAAATGAACTTACTCAAAGATGGAGCTATTTTGATTAATTTTGCTCGAGGAAACCTGATTAATATTCCTGATTTGGTAGAAGCTCTCCGCTCTGGTAAGATCTCTGGAGCAGGGTTAGATCTTTTCCCAAGCGAACCAATAGGATCTAAGGGTGATTTTGTGTCAGAACTGCAAGGTATGGAAAATGTAATTATGACTCCTCATATCGGCGGAAGCACCGAAGAAGCTCAGATGGCAATTGGTGAATTTGTTCCAAACCAAATATTAGGATATATCAACAAAGCCGAAACCTTAATGAGTTGTAACTTGCCCAAGGCGATGCTGATGCCCCAAACAGGTAATACAAGAATAGTTCACATCCATAATAACACAACAGGAATACTTGCCAAAATTAACACAATTTTGAGTAACTACAACCTCAATATTTCAGGTCAAAACCTAAGAACCAACGACAAAATTGGCTATGTAATCATAGATGTAGAAGGGGTTGTTACGGTAGAGTTTTTGGAGGAAATGAAGCAAATAAACAACACTATTAATTGCTGGGTAATTGGTGAAAAATAAAGTAAAAAAGTAAACCCTAAAAATAGGGTTAGGAATATAATTTTTAAATACAAAAATTGGTAGTCTTAAAAACTATGAGAATAGCAATTAGCTGTAATTTGACCTTTAGTTTGATCGGTTGAGATAAATAAATTATTCCAATATTGATAAAGATAATTAGAGTTTGGATACTTTTTATTACTACAAAAATTTTCTACATTGACTATATGTGTACTAAAAGCTGTATTTTTATCCCTAAGAATTTTGTATTCTTGTACACCGATCGTATAAAAAGATTCTTTTTTAGTTATATTTTGTATTACAGGTTTGAAAGAAGAGGGGAAGAATAATATCAGAATAAATAATATCGTAGATATTTCCAAAACTAAAAATAGTAAAATAACTCTAAAATACTCTCTCTTAAAAAACTCTAATTTATTTATTCTGTAAATTTTGTTGAACATAGTTATTGTAGTTTTGATAATAAACAGACCGCTCTGGTTCAATATATCTATTTTTGCTAATTCCTGTTGTGATGATTGATAATAAAAGTATTAACAAAACTATAAGATTAAACCTAAAATAAAATTTATAAGTTTTTATAGCTGTTTTTGTAGTTAAGATATTCACAATTATTATTTGTTTAATTTTTTTATAACGGTAATCTATCTAGTGGTATTCTGATTACACCTGATTCTGGATCTGATCCATCTTGACCAAACCGTCTTCTAAAACAATTGATATTACCATCTTCTTCTCTCCAAGTAGATTCTATTCCTGGATTAACTGGCCAGATATTATAAACTTTTTTCACCCAACTTGCACACCAATTATCAAGTTGAAGTCTCATTCGTCTTTCTCCAAATTTATTTTTTACCCTATTAACTCTTGATGCTGGTATAGATGTAACAAAATCTTGAGTTACATATTCAGCAACTCTATCACCAAGACCTTGATTTAGACTATCTATTAAACCGTCAAAGAACCGTCAAAGAAACCTGCTATTTTAACACTATCTCTATCGTCAAATTGTTTATTTGTTTCTGAGCTAAAAATATTTTGATTACCAGTGTTCTGATTTGACATTAAAACTGTTTGGGGATTATTTTTTGAATTTTTATACTCCTTTCTAATGGCTAATAATCTAGTTTTCTCCTTAAAATCTGTTAAAGCTTGAGTTGAATCATATAACCCTTCTGATAGTTGAGTAGATTTCTCAATAGTTGGATTACCACCAAATGTATTGATATGTGTATCTACATTATATGCGGTATTATTGTAGTTGTGAAATTCTGATAGTTGTGAAATTCTGCCATAGTGATTTCTGGTTACTTAAATTGAACCATCACTAATAATAATAATAATAATAATTTCGTTTTTTGTCAATAGTAATTGTAAAACTCAAAAATACACATTAAAAAAACATCAAACTAACAAAATATTAAAATAAAAAATCATCATTAAATCTATAAACCTTATGCACAATATCTTCTTTACCCCTGGCCCATCCCAAATCTATCCAACAGTTCCAAGTCATATCAACAAATTTTTGAGTAACAACCTTGGTTCAATATCACATCGCTCTGATATTTATAAAAAAATCCATAAACATACAGTGGAACAACTGCAATTGGCTTTTGACATTCCCAAAGATTTTACGGTGTTTTTTGGGGGTAGTGCCACTTATTTTTGGCAAGTTCTAATTCAAAATTTAGTAGAAAAAACTAGTTTCCACCTTGTTAACGGTACTTTTTCCAAGAATTTTTATGACACAGCTGTCCAGCTCAATAAAAACGCTCTCAAATATGAAGTAAAGCTTGGCGAAGGTTTTGATACTGACCAAATCATTGTACCAGATGAAGCTGAAATAATTACAGTAATGATCAATGAAAGTAGCACAGGAGCTTACACATCCGTAGATGAAGCTAATAAATTAAAACTTAGATACCCTGATAAGTTGGTACTTTTAGATGTAGTTTCTACTTTACCTTATCCAATTTTTGACTGGGGACTTGCAGATTGTATTTATTTTTCAGTTCAAAAAGGTATGGGCTTACCAGCAGGTCTTGGAGTTTGTATTGTCAACCAAAAATGTATAGATAAATCAATAGAATTAGATCAAAAAGGCCTATCTACTGGCTCATATCTCTCTTTTAAACGAGCCTACAAACAAGCTCAAGAATTTCAAACTCCAGAAACTCCAAATATTATGGGAATATATCTACTTGGTAAAGTCTTGGAAGATATGAATAATATTGGAATCAATAAAATCAGAGAAGAAACAACTCAAAAAGCCAAAATTATGTACGACTACCTAGCCACAAGTCAAACTTTTAGTACATTTGTAGATCCAAAATGGCAATCACCAACAGTGGTTACTGTAGTTTGTCAAAAAGACCCAAAAACAATAATAGCAAAATTACAAGAATCAGAGTTAAATATTGGCACTGGATATGGTAAATTTAAAGAAACTCAAGTTAGAATTGCTTTGTTCCCAGCAACCACAATCAAGGATGTAGAAAACTTAATTGAAAAAATGAAAGAATTAGAGTAAAAAATACTTAAGCTAGTTAATAAACTGTTCAAAACTTGTGGAAAACTATGTGGAAAACTTTTGAACAATCCGCAAAACTTGTGGAAAACTTTTGAGTTATCAATATATTAATATATGAGTTTTGAACAATCCGCAAAACTTTTGAACAATTAATATACAGTTTTGAACATAATTATTATCTATTTTAAGATAAAAAAACTAGTTTTGAACATTTTATCAAACCCTTTATTATCTATTATTAATTTTTAAAATATTCACATCACAAGATATATAATAAGCTAAATATTCAAACTTTTAAAAAACTATTCAACTTTCACAAATTAGATACAAAAAATTAACTTGACAAGAAAACTAAAATTGTTTATAATTAAAAGTGCGACGGGATGAAGTGTTACGGTAGCATACTTGCTTTGGGAGCAAGGGGCACAGGGTTCAATTCCCTGCATCCCGACCATAAAATTACAATATACCTTTACTTAAAATATTAAAATCTGAATTAAAATGCCTGCTCAATGTGCCTTAACAGGTGTCTACGGACACAAAGTAATCAAGAGATCAAAATCTATGCATGGCCAAATCACTCACCTAAAAGCTAATCTTGTTTCTAAAAGAGGTGAAAAACTAAATGAAATGCTTGGCGGATTTTTCTTTGCTCCAAACAAAAAAATTAAAGTAACAGCAAGAGCTCTGAGAACAATTAAAAATAAAATTACTAACAAAATATAATTAAAAGTATTCTTTTAAACACACAAAAACAAATAAGTTAAATATTTTACCCTGTATCTCAGGGTTTTTTAATTATACAAAAACAACCATAAACACACTAAATATTCAAAATTATGTCAAAAATCTTAAATAATATACTTAAAATAGCTCTAGTAATTAGTTTAATTTTGGTAGTTACAAGTATTTTTAATTTCTACAACTCATTTACAACCGCACCTACCAATTCACCTTTGAACATAATTAACCCTAACTATATCTTGGAGGTTAAAGATGGTGATAATCTAGCGGTTATTGGTGATAAACTACAAAAAGAAAAAGTTTTAAATTATGGCTTAAGTTTACCTATCTTAGCTCAAACTAAAGAAAAATGGGTCTTATTACCCAATAAATACATACTCAATCTACCTGCGTCCCCTACCCAAATTTTAGATCAACTCAAAGATCAGTCTGTAGCTCTTGCTAAGAAACCTAAAACTAAAGAAATTCCAAGTGTAACTATAACTATTAAAGAGGGTAACACCACTGATGATATTATTAATTTATTGGTTAAAAACAATATATCCAATCAAAAAGACTTAGAGAAAGAAATAAACAATTATAGTTTTTTTCAATCAAAATATGATTTTTTACCCAAAGAATTAAACTGTGAATATGGTAAAATTAAAAACTGTGCCAAATATTACTTGGAGGGTTATTTGTACCCTGATACTTATACTTTTTTTGTAAACTCAACCAATCAAAATACCGCAAAAGAATCTCTTGGTAAATTACTAGATAATTTTAACACCAAGGTTTGGTCTAAGGTTAAAAATAATCCCAAATATACCTCTCCATCTAGTTTTAAAAACGAATTTAGTAAAGCTGTTATAATGGCGTCTGTTATTGAAAAAGAAACTGGGAGACCGATAAACGGTGTAAATTCTGAAAATATAGCAGAGCTAAGTAAAGAGAAGCAAATTATGGCGGGGGCTTTTTATAATCGTCTCAAAAACAATCAATTATGGCAATCAGATCCTACTGTGAGTTATGGAACAGGTAAAAGTTTGTGTCAAAGAACTCTAAAAACCCTCACAGACTGTTTGTATCTTGATTCGCCTGAGGTTGACACTCTTTACAACACTTACAATCAAATAGGTTACCCTATAGCTCCAATAACTAGCCCAACCATAACCTCTATTGAAGCTTCATTAACTCCCACTGATAATGATTATTTATTTTTTGTTTCAGACGCTAGTGGTAAAAAATATTTTGCCAAAAATAACGATGAACATGAAACCAATATATCCAAAGTCCAAGAGATAAATAAACAATATCGCAACTAGTTTTTAAATATATTTAGTCAATTTATAACTCTCTAAATAGGGAGAATTTTTATTATAAAACTTGTGTTTTTGTTTTCATTTTTAAAGTTATTTAAAATTAGTTTTTAGTTTTATGTTAGGATATTTTTCACCTAAAATTAGTTAAAGTGCTTAAGTATCTGTTGAAAACTTTTGAACAATCCGCAAAACTTTTGCACAGTTAGTTAAGGTGCTTAAGTATCTGTTGAAAACTAAAATATTAAAAAAAAGTCAATTAATACCTATATACTCAATAAAATAAGCATACCATACCAAACAAAACCAAGAAACTCCAACCCCTGTTACAGATTGTGATAAAAATTTTTCTGGAAATTGTTCAAAACTTTGATATTGTTTAAAACTTTTTTCTAACCAGTTATTTAACTTAAAAACATATGTTTTTTTTGTGTTATTTTGATCATTTTCTTCTGTCTGTTTTTCTAAAATATTAGTGAGTTTTTGGATAAGGTTTATGTTGATTTTTGGATTGGTTTTTTTGTTAAAATATACTTCACCCATTCGGCAATTTACTACAGCTAAGCAATTAGGTATTTCTGTGTGGAGATGGTGGTGGTCGGTGATAATTAGATCACATCTCTTTTTCAAGTTTTTAATTTCTTGATTTTTATTATATTCATTTATAATATCAGCTTCAGCTACGGAATTTATTCCGCAATCTACTGAGATTATTAAATTAAACTTGGTACAGAGTATAGCAATAGCTTTAGTGTTTATTCCGTAACCTTCAGTAAAACGATTTGGAGCATAAAATTCTATATTTTTTTGATCAAACCCAAGGTCTAACAAACCTTTGTACATAACACCTGTGGCAGTTACGGCGTCGGTGTCATAGTCAGAATAAATACAGATTTTTTCTTTATTAAAATAAGCTATAGATAGGCGTAGGCAAAAGTTATGGATATCGTGGAGATATGGTAAATCTTCCCAGTGAGTTTGTATATCCAAATTAGTAAAAAAATCTTTAAAAACTGGTTTAATTTGATTTGGTTTGCTAAATCTGTGGCAGTAGTTGGTGAGTTGTGGGTTCATATTGTAAATATTACATTTTTGGTTTTTATAATGTACTAATGCCAACTTTGAATTGTACTAATTACTCTTCATTAAGTAAGTAAGTTTCTTATACCCAATCCTTTGTCTTACACACAGAATTACTTTGAAAGTAAGGGCTTACTACTTGGTGAAAAGTAATTAGTGTAAGTTGGGTGGGGAACAAGTATAACTTCAAAGAATTTCTATGGAGTAAGTTTTGGATAGTTATTAGTGGAACGAGTATAAATTTAGTAAAGTTGATATGGGTTTGAGTATAGTATAGTTTTTAGTTGTGAATTTTGGGTACATAAAACGCCCCAATATGGGGTTAATTTTTTATTCTTTAGAATCTATTTATTTCTTACCAATTTTATCTTTGATGACTTGTAGAGCCAAGTATTTAGCTTTTTTGACGGCGATTGCGTTTCGTTTGAAGTAAGTCATTTTTTCTTGAGCAAATTGAGTTTTTCTCTTTCGGTTTACTAGGTTAGATTTTTTGACTCTTTTGAGAAATACTCCAACAATTTTTTGGGAAGTTTCTTCGGCGGATCTGACAACTTTAATCATAATAGGATAGATTTTAAATGGATATTGGTTTTTTAAGTTTATTTTTAGTTGCAATTTTATTCTGCAATAGCTTCAGTTACTTCAACTGTCTCAATTTTTAGAGGTTTGATTTTTCGGGATCGGATGTTAGTTGGGTCTTTGATTGCAAATTGCATTCTGAGGTTAGACCTTCTAGCTCTTCGGTAATTAGTTACCAATAGGGCTTGGATCATTGGTGAGTTGACAGGAAAAGTTCGTTCTACTTTGGTATTAAAAGTTGAGTTTTTCATTACAGTAAAAGTAGCATCCATAGAAGTTTTGTTGTGCCGATTGGTTACAATTCCTTTGAATTTTTGGATTCTCTCTTTGCCACCTTCAATAATTTTGTAGGCAACTTCAACAATTGAGCCAACTTTAAAATCGGGAATATCCTTTCGCATTTGAGCTTGGACAACTGAGCTGGTTCTTAATAGATCGCTAGACATAAATATAGTTTTTTAGATATTGTGTAGTATTGTTTTTGGTAGGTTTTTTAGATCTGTTTGTAGATGGTGTTCTATAGAACAAAAAGGTTAAGAGGCAACAATTTGTAATTAGATTACAGTTAAATTATAGTTTATTAGGTTTGGTAAGTAATTTTAAGTTGTTTTTATGGCTTATTATCACTGGTTTGACCTAGTTTATAATTTTAATTGGTGCATTAGTACATCTTTGTAATTATAACAAAATTTTGGTTTTTTGTCAACTTTTTATAGGTGTTTTATCAATCAATCTTTGAGACAGTTTTGGATTAAACCAAGAAACATTGGGTGTGGTTTGGTTGGTCGGGACAGCATTTCTGGGTGAGATTGGATGGCTATAAAATAGGGGTGAATAGCTCTGTCTAACTCAATAATCTCAGGTAAAAATTCCTGTTTATTATTTGAAATATAATTAAACCTACCTGATGTATGTAAACCATTTTTGGCAAATAAATTCAAATATTTTGTTTGAACCTCTAGTCTGTGGCGATGTCTTTCAGTGATTTGAGATACTCCGAATAATTCACTAGCAAGGCTATCTAATTCTAAATCACAAGTGTAGTTTCCAAGTCGCATTGTACCACCTTTTTTTTGAACATTTTCTTGACCTTTCATAAAATCAATAACCACTTCTTTGTTTTGTAGTTCAGATTTATCATCAAACATTTCAGCAGACACAGCCTCCAATCCACATACATTTCTCGCAAATTCTACAACTGCCATTTGTAATCCTAGGCAAATCCCCATAAACGGTTTTTTATTCACTCTAGCATGTTCTATTGCTAATATCTTACCTTCCATACCTCGTTTTCCAAAACCTCCCAAAACCAAAACCCCATCAGCTTGCGTTAGTAAATCCCAAGATTCTGTGTCTTTGTCAAATAGTTTATCAGCTGCAATAATTAGCGGTTCTACTTTACACTCTGCATAAAATCCAGCAATTTGGAGAGACTGTATTACGGAATAATCGGCATCGCTTAGTTTGGAGCCATATTTCCCAACTACTGCCAGTTTTACTTTTTTATTACTATTTACTTTACCTTCTTGAACGAAAAATTCAGGCAAATGTTGATTGAGATCTATTTCTACAAATTGACCAAGTCTTGTCATCATTCCACTTTTATAAAAATGGTTAGGTACGGCATAAATACTATCTAGGTCTGGTACAGGTACGACACAATTTGGTTCTACATTTCCAAATAACGCCAGTTTATCTAGCTGTTCTTGTTCTAACCCTGTTTCGTTATGAATTTCATATCTTGCCACTAGAACATCTGGTTGAAGTCCTGTTCGCTGTAGTTCTCTGAGTGAGTTTTGGAATGGTTTTGTTTTGTATTCACCACTACAACCCAAAAATGGCACATAACCAAGGTGGATATGTAAGACAGAATCTTTATTGTTTTGTTTAAATTGTTGTTTGAATTGTCTGATGGCTTCAAGGAAAATTTCACCCTCCATATCTCCTGCGCTACCTCCAATTTCAATAATTCTGATATCTATATTATCACTATTTCTAACAAAACATTCTTTGATATAGTTAGTAATATGAGGTATGAGTTGGACATTTTTGCCAAGAAAATCACCTCGTCGTTCTTTTTCCAAGATTTGAGAGTAGATTTTACCAGCGGTAACCGAAGAAATACTAGTTAAATTGGTATCTAAAAACCTCTCGTAGTGTCCAAGGTCAAGATCGCATTCGGTTCCATCTCCTAGCACAAAAACTTCCCCATGTTCAAACGGCGACATAGTCCCAGGGTCAACATTGAGATAGGGGTCAAATTTGATTGCATCTACAGTTTTGTGGTTACTTTTGAGGATTAAACCAATGGAGGCAGCAGTAATTCCTTTGCCAAGTCCACTGACCACACCACCTGTTACAAAGATATATTTAGTTTGTTTTTGGTCAAGTTTTTGGTCTATCATAATCATTTAATAATAACTCAATTTTTGGGTTTTGTCAATATGATTATTAATAAAACATATGTTTTTGGGTCTAAAAAAACTTCCCAATTGTTGGGAGAATACGGCTTAGTTTTCTAATTTTTTAATTATACTATTTAGTAATGGACTATTTAATGTTGTTGTGGTTTGATTTCTTATCATAATCAAGTTTATTTTACCCATTAATCCATTGATTGTGGGATTTTGTTCTATAATATTTTTCACAATAAGTGTTAATTGTTTGTTAGTTTGTTCCCTTTGATTGTAATTTGGGTCAATTTGTGTTTTTATTACAACACCTGTTCTTACTTCTGTTATTGCGTTTCTTTCTATTTCTAATCTAGTTTCTTCTGACATTTCTGTGGGTAATTGTATTTCTGCCAAAAAAACTCTTAATATTTGAATGAATTGTGATACTTCTAATGTAGAATATTCTTCATGTGAAATTGCTAAAATTTGTTTTAGCCTAGTTATTTGTTGTGGTTGTTCTTGACTAAACATATCGTAATATTTTACTTAATTTTTGTCCACTGTTTGTTGAGATTAGACTTGTTGTTTTTAGAGAAGTAATAGAAATAGGCTAGTGCAAATAGTGAGCTAGGAGCAAGAACCAACATCAATGCTGTCAAGCCACCTGTTCGGATTGTTTTGGTTTCAGTTTTGACAATTGTTACGATTTGCTTACATTCTTCTAGGGCTTTGGCACCTGTACTGTCGGTTGTCATAGCAAGTGGACACATAGTTGGGTTGGTAGATCCTGCTGGGCAATAGTAGTTTTTTGGACAAATGATACAGTTTTCTCCTGCAGAATAATAACCTGCTTGGGCAACACAATCTTTTTTAACAATTGTTACTGGAGTAGGAACTACAGGTCGGTTGATCGTAATCACTTCAGTTGGATTTTGTGTTACTGGTGGTGCTATTGTTACTACTTGAATTGGAGGAGTTACTACAGGTGCAGGTGTTGGAGTAATTGGTGCAGTTACAACTGCTGGGATATTGACACAATTTCCGTTGGTGCTATCTCGTTTTTGTTGAAAATTACATTTGATTACACAATTTCCGTTGACTATTTCTTGTTCACCTGCACATTGGTTACAAGATGGTGGGTTAATTGCTCCGTTGGTACATCCAATAATTTTGCAGTCAGTCGCCATTGTTGATTTGGCTGGGGAAGTATATCCTGCTGGGCAAGGAGTTGGTTGGGATGATCCTGCTGGGCAATAAGTATTGATCGGACAGTCAATTGGGGTTTTGTATTCTTGATTAATAGGAGTTTGGTAACAAG
>JAYWGE010000170.1:0-1818 GCA_043778455.1 bacterium | reverse complement strand
AACTTTGATAGTAAGAACTACTTAGGAGTAAAAGAAATCTGTAACAAAGCAAAACAAGATACCATAGCCAGTGGAATAACCAACCCAAGAATATTCTTTTATGGTTTTATCTACAAACAAGTAAACAGTAGAACCAATACAGTCAAATACTATTCCTTTGTTTATACTTCTTACTTTGACAACAATGGTAACTTTGTCAACTGGTATTCCCAGCTCAAAAAAGATAATCCTTCCAGTACTGGTTATATCATTTATGATAGTGCCTTTAATAAGATAAGTTAATTAACAACCCCGTTGCATTGCAACAGCCCCTTAGTAAGGGGTAGGTTTTTTGGTTGTTGAGATTGGTTTTTTTCATAAAAAATTAAAAATGTTAGCTTATTTAGTAGTTCTTACCCCCAAAAACCTACTACATGTTGATTTTAATTTAGTTATATATTTAAAAATACTTCAAAAAAGCCTTGAAATAAACAAACTTGCCAAATTAGTAGAAATATGTTATTATTAAAAGTAGATAGGGATGGTATTTTACAAACAATTTATTCAAATAACCTTCTAAAAATTAAATAAAACTTTAAGTAACAACTTAAATCAACTTAAAAAAATCTTTTATGAAAATAGAAACCACAACCACCCAAAACACAGCTCAAATTATCTCAGCCCGAAAAATCATTAACGGCGATCCTGCGGGAATGCTTCAGCTTTTGCCTTACAAGTATTCTTTTGCTGATAGTTTTTTTGACAAAATGTACTCCAACTCTTGGCATCCCAGCGAAGTCAACCTTAACGAAGATGCAGCAATGTGGAAAGGCGACACCCTTAACGCGACTGAAAAAGAAATTTTTGCAAGGTCTTTGTCTTTTGTGTCTAATCTTGACACTGTTCAAACTTACTCAATGACCCATGCGGTCTCTCGGCAAATTACTGCTCCAGAAATTCAACTTTTGATGATCAGACAGGTTTTTGAAGAGACTATCCATGTACTTTCCTACAACCGAATGATCGAAATTTTGGGTATGGATCCCAACGACACATATGGTCGGTATCGCCATGACGCAGAACTAAAAGCCAAATTGGATCACATTTGTGAGAGTATCAATCAGATTATGGACGAGAGTTTTGAGACAGGAACACTAGAAAACGATCAGATTTATGCCGAAGCGTTGATCAATAACATTTTGCTGGAAGGTTTGTTTTTTTACTCATCTTTTTTGATGTTTTACTCCCTAGCACGGGTCAACAAAATGCCCAATAGTGCTAGAATGATCGGGTTAATTAACCGCGACGAAGCCACTCATAGAGATTTAATTATCAAAGTATTCAACTTAATGATGGTGGAAAATCCCCAAATTTGGACTGATGAATTTAAGGCAAAAATGATTGCCAAGGTCATCAAATCCGTAGAACTAGAAACTGCTTGGGGTAAAAGTATTGTTGGCGATGGTTTTTTGGGTATCAATAATCAAACTTTGGGTCAATACACTCAGTTTTTGGGAGACATAATTTTGTCAGGTGTTGGATTGCCAAAACAGTGGCACACCGTAAACCCTTTCCCCTGGATTGATGAATTTACTCAGATTAACGAGGAGCTTGGAGCCTTCTTTGAGACCAATGTTAGTCGATATTCCCAAGCCGTCCCAACATTTGAAGAAAGTAGTATTGAATGGTAGAATTTGTTAGTTAGTTATTCTGGTTAGTAACCATTTCATTGTAACATCTGTTTATACTTGTTCCCCACCTAAGCTTACACTAATTACTTTTCACTAAGTAGTAAATCCTTACTTTCAAAGCAATTCTGTGTGTAAGTTTGTGAATGTT
>JAYWGE010000169.1:0-1819 GCA_043778455.1 bacterium | reverse complement strand
TAAAATTGATTTTGACAAATATATTGACACCCAAACCTTGGTTATTTTGGCAGCTGATGACGATACTACTTTTGTAAAACGACAACAGCAATGTCAAGATCATAAAATAGATTATGTGTATGACTGCGGGATGATGCTTACTGATAGAGTTGACCCAAATAAACTAAAACAAGGTATTTTGGGAAGTAAATTTGTAGTAGTAAATGAGTACGAAATGAAACTTATTGAGCAAAAACTTAATCTTAACATTGACCAAATCTTGAGTGCAGGAATTTGTATTATTATCACAAAAGGTTCAAATGGCGTAGAGTATAAAAGTGTTTTAGAAAAGTATTTTGTGCCAAGTTACCCAACTAAATGCGTTGATCCTGTTGGAGCAGGAGACAGCTGGAGAGGAGGATTTTTTGGCTCTTTGGTTGCAGGTAAATCAGTTTTGGAAAGTTTAATTTGGGGTAATGTTATTGCCAGTTTTTGTGTGGAAAATATTGGTGGATGTGCATACAAACCATCTCAAAAGCAAATGCAACAAAGATTTAACGAGATTTCTTTGACAGTTTTTTGACAAATATAAGGATTAAAGTTATAATTATTTTATGACTAGTCAAAACTCAAATTCAATAGACCCAAATTCAAATTCTATCCCTAACAAAATCAAAGATCTACAGCTATTTATCCACTACCAAGACAAACCCAACGCTCAGTCTTTCGATGGGCTAAAATTACTAGAAAATGACATTAATTCCGAAAATCTAAATATTTGCAGGAGCAAACAAATGGTCATTAACCTCCAAAATGCCCGAAACCACCCAGAGCAAAACATCCGTGCCAAGCTACAACATTGGTTTGAGGACGGTAGTATTTGCAAACTTATTTTGGAAGATTTCCCTGCCTTTTTACCACCAGACACCGATCACTGGGTACTTTGGATCAATCCCAAAACCCAAGATTCTGAGAAGGCTCAAGAAATTACCGACCAGTATTTGAATAACTTTGCAGATTCCAATAACCAAAAAATAGAACCTAAAGACTACATAATTTGGCATCACAAGGAAAGAAACGGTAGTGTTCCGATGGCGATTCATTATCACATTTTTATCCGAACAGGATTGCTAAACAAATAAAAACCTTCGCCTATCTTTATATTTGAGCTATTGGATCCTGAAACAAGCTGGGATGACAATTTGGGGCTGGGACGACAGTGAGTTTTGAGGTTTCAACTATAGCTCTTAGTGGTAACTGTCATCTTGAGCAAAGCGAAAGATCTCTTCAATTATATCTCTTCAATCATAATAAATATTAAGAGAGTACTCAACTTGTTATGGCGATTATTATAAATTTCAAAAAAATCTGTCAAAATGTCAACTAACCATTCAACTAATTCCCCTAAAAAACAAGCCCAAAACTCATCAACTCAAAACCCACCAACTAAAAATTCTCTCAAAGTCGCTATTTTACACGCTTTTTTCAAGTCAGACTGTAAAGGTGGTGGCGAAAAACTAATTTTTGCAATGCGGGATAACTACAACGCTGATTTGTATTCTGGGGCAATTGATTTGGACAACTGGAACCCGAAGGAGCGTAAAGCTGATAGTTTTGTACAGGCTTTGTGGGATCCCAAATATAACTTTGATTACCTACACACCGATAGCTCTATTCCCATTTGGCGAAAAATCAAACGACAACTTTTCTTTGCAATTTCTCCCAAAATCAACCAGCTCAATGAGTCCGATGTGGTGTTTTTTAGTGGTAATATCTCTATGGCGCAAGGCAGAATAACCAAACCAGCAGTTAGTTTGGCCTCATCAATCGAATTTTTGAT
>JAYWGE010000168.1:0-1824 GCA_043778455.1 bacterium | reverse complement strand
CTGCAGAAGGCAGAGTAACCCACGCAAGAGATATTCCTGAAGGCACTCCAATTAGCCCAAGACAATTAGGAGATTTACTTGATACAACAGTCGCTATTGAACAATGGCATTCACCAGATAACCAAAGTCGCAAAAGAAGATAATCAACAAAAACTCAAACTATAATTCTAACCCCAAAAAAACTTACAAAACCAATATGTTTAACACCCTAAAATTAATGTTAGAAGTTTCAACCGATATAAGTAACACGCAAAAAAATCTTGAAATTGTAGAAAAAACATCACTAGACAAAAATTGGCTGACGAATTATCTTCATACCAATGTAGAATATTCTGATGAGCAAAACACAATTATAAACAGATCTGATATTGAGGTTTTGATCAATCAACCTTTTAACTTGAAGTATTTAATAAATCTACCAAATAATTCATTGGGCCACCAATACGCCAAGTTTATGCAGGATAATAATTTTGATGAACTTAAGTTTTCGGATAAATTTATGGAACAGAGTAAGAATAATTTTCGGCTCAAATTACTAAGCTACGAACTCAAAATTCACGACTTTATGCACCCATTATTTGTGATTCCAGCCACACCCATTGGTGAGTATCTCAATGTTTGTTTTTATATCAATAATAATATCAAGCAATATCAAACTACTTATTTGCTTAAGTCTATGCTGTATGTTATGAATTTGGTTGTTATTCTTCAAAATTTATTTCACCCTAAGAGAATTACTCAATATTTCCGATTACTCAAACGAATGAAAGTTATTGCAAAAAATGCCAAGGAATACAATGCCCAAAATATCCGATCTTTTCTCAATCAAGATATTGATATTGTCCGATCTTAGCTGGGAATAATTCCATTTCAGACTTCAGATTTTGTAATATTTAAATAAAAAAATATCACGACAAAAAATTAATTAACCCCTCTTAAACTCTAATCTTTTACAAAAAACATTCTGCAAGAAACTAAAAATCACTCCGATCTTTTACCAAAAATTGAAATATAGTCGTAGCGGTGGGTTTATCCCTCCATAAAACAGAAAACTACTACTACCAACGGTGGGGAAGATTGAGAAAAAATTAAAAATTAAAAATGCCTAAAGATTTCAAAAAGATTGTTTCCAATCATCCACTTAGTAACCCTATTAACAAACACAAATTGGCACACACACCAACTGACGGTTTCTTTAGGCCTAAAAATAAAAATAGCAATCAGAATAATCAAAACCTAAGATTAAACGGACAGCCTACACACAAAAATAAATTTAAGACCAAAGCCAAAGCTAACAATAGCAATAATGGTAAATTGGGTTTTATGGATATTGAAAAATTTGTAAAGATTAAAACTTGGTTTATTCCCAAATACACTAAACTTATTAATAGTTCTATCTTAAGTTCTTTGGGCAAGTTTTTAACCAAAGCTTTTGGCTCTATTTTTGCGGTTTTATTTGGGGTTTTATTTTTTTGGACAGTGCCAATTTTTAAGTTTAGTGAGGCTCAAGCTCAGTATCTCTGGAAATGGCTCAATATTAGAGATAATATGATCAGATTTAGCTTTGGTCTGTTGTTTTTTGTGATGATTTTTAATCTATTTAACCTCCAAGTTCTTGGCAATGGTCCGTTGGGATCAAACACCAAAACCAACCCAATTAACACACTTGCCACCACGGTTATTCCTGCCAAAAAAGGCAATATTTATATCAAAGACCTTGCCCAAGTCCGTAACGACATACCCGTAACGAGTAACACTATTAAGTACAACGCCGTCTTTGACCCGAGTAATCTTGAGGCTAATATTCCGATTATCAAAGCTAAA
>JAYWGE010000167.1:0-5041 GCA_043778455.1 bacterium | reverse complement strand
AACACATATCCAAGACTAAATAAAAAAGCAATATGTTTGTTATTGATCAAAAGATAAAGCAAAATAAAAATCAGTGGAGCCACCAACCACGCCATTAATACTGGGAAAAATCGCATTCCACTAAAACTAAAGGTCGCAGTTTCTCCTACTTTGGGGACATAACCATCCTTAAAACTGACAAAGCTGTGAACATTAGTGTCGTTGGTACTATTGGGAATAAAGGGAAGTGAGTCACCATCGTTACTACCAAAAGCTAATTGGTCGGTGTTGAGGTTGGAGTTTGGGTTGATTATTTTTTCGCCAAGAGCGATGATGAGCTTGCCAAGGGGTGGATGGGGTTCCATAAAAAAATAGCCTTTTAGGTATCGCTGGGCAGAGGCTATATGGAAATTTTCGTCCCAATACAAATCCGAATGGCTGGAGTAAGTAGCTAAATAACAAGTATCGCCAATTTTGGGGAAACAATCAGTTTTTTTGGCATCTTGCCTACCGACAGCAAAAAAGGTAAAAAATGACGAAACGATAATAATACCAAGATAAATTTGGAGAGAATAGGTTTTCCACCACGACAGAAATTTGACCAATTGTGGTCGGTCTGCCAAAAACTGGGAAGAGAAGATATTAAAAGATACATTGTTTGGTGTATTGTTGGACATACTGTTATTATACCAAGAATTTTGTAGTTTTGTCAAAAAAACCATATTTTAATTTTAATTGACAAGAAACCAATAAAGCTGTAATATTAAAAAATAGTCGTAAGTTTTTATATTTTTATACTATAGCAATCTAATAACATTTATATGTCAATTAACCAACCAACCCAAAGCTTTACTGAAACAATAAGCATAGAAGAGAGAGAGAGAGAGCTTACCCACACAATCGTATGAAAACTATGATTATGTTCCAGAATTTACAAAAGTTGAAGACACTATAAAAATCACAGACAGACCTTTTGGACATTTGAGTAGTTTTGTAATAAATAGACTACCAAAAATTGCAGAGATATTAACAAATAAAATGGTTACAGGAGAAATTGCAGAAATAACTAAGCTAAAAATAATCAAAAAAATTGAAGAATTAGTAAAAAAATATGTACCGGAAGATCCAACAAAAATACAAAATATTGAATTAGCTTTGGTAGATTTAGTTTGGATAGAAAATGTTGTGTTGCAATATGGTATGAGTAACCCTGAAATATTAAAACAAAGAACTGATATTTATGCAGGTTTTTTACAAAGACCACCATCCTTAACTTTGCAAGATTTGGTATTCAAAAACCCACCAACAGACCAAAGATTATTTAGTAGAGGTGAGACTGCAAACTGGAAAGTATTTTTTAATTACACCGTTAGGGCTATTGAAAAAAGTATAAAACCAGTTTTGGATCAATTGATAACCCTTGCAACCAAGTGTGAATACACTCAAGAAAATTTGGAAGATTTGTCTCAAAAAGCCAAACTAATGAACCAATCTGTGGAATATATTTCCGAGATAACAAGAAGGTTACCTGCAGAAGAGTTTATGAAATTTAGAAAATATTACACAACCAACACAGAAAGAAATATAGGAGGGCCAAGTGCTTTATATTCCGCATCATTTCCAACTCTGGACAATTTATTGCAAACCCAAATGCCAGAACAAAGATATAAGGACGAATTATTACCCCAAGATATCCAAGGTCAAAATTTTTACTATGCGACAATAGAAGATTTGAGAAAAGCTCAAAAAATAAGAGAAACCCAAGGATCTCTAATAAATTTAACTTTGGAAGACAAAGAATTGGAAAAAAAATTTCACGAAGTATTTGCCCAAATATTAGGTTCTATGGCAAGGTTTAGAGGTAGACACAAAGGTACAGTGGCAAAATTAGTTCCTGAAGTTATGGTAAATGACAAGCTCAGTACAGGTGGAATTACCAATGTAGCACAATTTTTAAATGATGCTTTTGACAAAAGTAAGCAATCAAAAACTCAATACGATCAAAAATAACTAACCATAATTTAAATTAAACTTACATTATATTTTATATGACTGATAAATTAAACAATATACCAAATGATAAAAAACTTTTTGCATGTTTTGTTGGTGGCAGAATCCCAACTTGTACCATAGAATTACACGATATTTTCTTTTTGGTAGCATCCAAAATTGAGGATACTTATTTGCCAATTATTGACAAATGGTGGGGTGATAGCTATATTCATCTTGATAGTTACATAGATTTGTCCGTGGTAGAAAGCTATAAAATTACACCTGTTTTAGATTCTCAAGATCAACCAAAAAAGCTGTTTTTTATCAATTTTGGAGGTTATCAAGCCAATACATTTGGAGAAACTCACACTTATCATTTTGTAGTAGCCAACAGCTCAAGCGAAGCTATCAAAAAAGCCAAAGCCAAATTGATTCATCTTTGGGACAGTCAAGTAATGGTGCATCTTGATGATAATTTACAGCTAGAAGCTGATGACTGTATTGATTTATCTCAAAAATATCAACTAAAATTAACTAAGATTGAAGATAATAATGAAGATAATAATGAAGGTTTTTGTACTCCCGTCATTGTTCATAGTAACAAAAGATTGTTGATGAATAAAAAAGAATTGAAATATTTATTTTAGAAAGTTTAAAGTGATTTAAATATTTATACTATGCAAGAACAATTTAAAGATGAGGAAAATAAGCCTGAACACCATAAATTTTCTGCAGAAGAAATATTAGGTTTATTTCTCAGTGTTTATGAAAATTACAGATTAAATGGCGATCAATTGTCAGAATTTTTGTCGCAAGATAGGGTTAAAACCGTAGAAATAGATTATAAAGGAGAAATAATAGGATTTGGAACTTTGGAAATAGAGAATAATAATGGCTATGGCTGTATCACTGGAGTTGTGTTGCACAAAGACTATAGAGGAAAAGGAATTGGTAGGCAAATAAACGATCAAATTTTGCAACTAGCTCAAGAAAATGAAATTAGATACATTCAATCCGATGCTATACTCAACTTTGAGGGTAAATCATCAGACTTTGAAGGTGGGAATAATCCAAATATTGCTAATTTAGCTATAGCTCACAAAAACGGTTTCTTGGTCAATGGGTTTAGTTTGGGATGTTTTGTTGATGTTGCTAGAGGTCTAAACAATCAAGTTCAAAACACATCTCTGATTAGACTTGTAAAACCTTGTCAAGGTGAAAACGAAACTTTTCAACAAGAGTTTTTTGATTCAAGGTCAAAATTAGTTGGGTATCTAAAGCAAAGATACAGATTACCAATTCAAAAAATCTATCCAAAAGACATTATCTCAGAAAAACAGACCGATGGCGATAGGGTAACATTAGTAGAAACATCAAATATAGAATCCTTTATAGGCACTTCGTTCATTCCAACATACTTTTTACCTTCATATAGAACAAAAGGTCAGACTAGCTATTTTGGAGTTTATTACAAAAAAATACTTACAAGATCTCCAAATTATCAGAATATATTTGGCTTACCAAGGGGTGGCGATAAAGGTGTTGAGTCAATATTATCAACTGATGATATACAATTATTAGATTTGGTAGAAGGTAATATTCTTTTGAATTATTGTTTGAAATCAAAAATCAAAAAAAGTCCACCAAAATTTACAGAACTTAACCTATAAAAGCCCCACAAAACTTAACCTATAATAATAAAATTTGACAATAATCAAAAAACTGTGCTATAATACTAAAGTTATGGCCGCTAAAAAAATCAAAGCAGAAGTCAAAATGCTCATTCAGGCTGCGAAAGCAAATCCAGCCCCTCCAGTTGGTTCAACCCTAGGTCCTTTGGGTATCAACTTAATGATGTTCTGCAAAGACTTCAATGATAAAACCTCCTCAATGGTTGGTGCTATCCCCGTAGTCGTAACTGTCTTTGACGACAGATCTTTCACATTTATTCTCAAAACCCCACCTGTTGCAGAGCTAATCAAACAAGCTCTAAAAGTAGACAAAGGTTCGGGAGTACCTAGTAAGCAAAAAATTGGTACTTTGACTATGGATCAAGTCCGAGAAATTGCCGAAAAGAAAATGCCAGACTTAAACTGTTTTTCAGTTGATACCGCTATGACTCAAGTCATTGGTACAGCCAAAAACATGGGTGTAATTGTTGCCTAAAATATAATTAGGACGGATTATTCCGTCTTTTCTCTAATTAATAAAAAACTATAAAACTTCACAAATAAAAATATAAACAACCTAAATTCAACTTTTAATATGACTATGTCCACTATCTCCAACAAAAACAAAATTATCATCGGTGCAGTTGCTCTTCTTGTAATTATGATCGGCGTCGTTGCATTTTCAATGATGTCCAAACCAACCACTAACACTCCAACTAACTCCAAAATGGAGAACAAGATGGATGGTAAAATGGACAAAAAAGATAAAATGAATGACAAAATGATGATGGATCGTCCAAAGATGGATGGTAAAATGATGGAGAACAAGATAATAGAAAACAAAATGATGGCAGTATCCTCAATGGTTCCAGCTACAATTCCACCTGTTCCGCAACCACCTATGATTGATGCTCTAAAACCAGAAAACCAAAACTAAATAAGCACTAAAATATTGCTAACTAAGTATTAATTAAATCTATTCAACTCTAAAACTTATTTTATGAATAACACAATAGATACCCTACAATCTGAAGTAAATCAAAAAACCCTTACAGGATTTGCGTTTCACACTAAATTCTTTGCAATATTGGGTATCATTTCAGGAGCTTTTTCTTGTCTTTTGGGTCTTCCATTATTGCTAGTATTTGGCTTGGGAATAATCTACATTGGTATTGGAGCTGGTCTTATTTATCTCTCCATTCAGCTTCTCAAAACATCTGCAATAGCAAAGTCCATCTCCACAACTATTGGTAGCGATGAAGAAATCACTCAAGAAGATTTAAACCAAAAAATGATGTCAATTATTTCAGGTATTAAATTCCAATTTAAAGTTTATAACATTTTAGTTATGATTCAAATTGGACTGATTGTCCTACTTGTTGTTTTTGGTATTATTGCTA
>JAYWGE010000166.1:0-1826 GCA_043778455.1 bacterium | reverse complement strand
ATAGCCTATAACCATTGACGATACTCATATCAATTTGGTTGGTATAAATTATTTTTTTGACCTCCAAAAAATCACCTAATCTACCCAAGGTGTTTTGATAATTACGAACAGTGTTGTGGCTGTACTGTTTGGTAAGCTGACAATACAACAAATAATCTTCTACATCGCGAACAAAGGACATACTAGTATTATGACACAAATTACTATAATTTGTCAATTGAAAATTCTCCAATTTAAATCCAAAGCACAACACCCTCCATCCAATAATAAAACTTTATGGTATTGTGGTTATAACACCGTTTAAAAATAGAGGATAATGAGCTATATAGCATTGATACATAAGCTATATTTGTCTTTTTAATCTTTCAAGATCAATATTACCTGAGGGAATTACAGTGTTAGAACTAACCATCGCTCCATTGGTTTGACTTTTAGGATTTAAATCAGAAGGTCTGTAACTAGATTTAATTGATTCAACTATACCCAAACCCGCAACAGCTACAAACGCCCCAACCAAACCACAAAACCATCTATTATAAGTTTCATCTTTAATATGCTTAAATAAACATTCATTTTGACTTTGTAAAGCATTGTTTTGTACTATTAATTGTTCAATAGCTTTTTTTTGATCTATATTTTGTCCTTTGTATTCTTCTATTAATTTACCCTCAAGTACACTCAAAATCTGTCCAGCTGTACTATTTTCATTTAAACCAAGTTGTTCCAAGCCATAGTTAGAAGCAAGATATTCTAATATTTGATTTGGTACTAATTGAGAAGGGTTGTTTTCTCCTGTACTTTCAATTGAATTAGGCATATAATTAGTTTCAAATTTACTTTATTTTAATGGAATTAAACAATTCTGTGGCATCTATGAGAAGAGTTTCATTTTGATTATCAGTTGGATTTGGTGATGATGACATTGTTCTAATTTCGTAGGCTATACCTTTAATTTTAAAAGTTATACTGTTGTAATTTACTGTTTTGCCATCCATACCTTCAAAGCTCAGTTTACTCACTACACCATCAAGACCATCTGTATTTTTAATTGAAGTTGTAGAAATTGTTTTGGTGTCTTCATTTTTTCTAGCAAATGTAAAATCTAATGACTTGACATAACTACCACCGCAAAACCAACAAGGCGACACAAAGTTTTTTTCTACAAATTTGACCAAAATTTGACCTTCTCGTTCGGTTTCATTTTCTGGAATTTGACATTCAATTGATTGGGTTTTTAAGATTTCTTGTTTTGCACTCTCCAAAAAAGCAGGATCATCTGCCGAAAAATCACTAGCAAACTTGTCATAGCCCACTTTGTATTTGTCAAGACTAATGGAAACATCAAAATCGGGACAAGATAATGTTTTGAGTGAAGTTTTGGGTAATTGGGCAACTTTACTATTTGAAGTAATGGAGGTATTATTTGATAAGCCACTTGGAATATTAACCAAAAGAACAACTGAGCTAACAGTATTATTAGCAATATTTGTTGGAATACCAAGACTAGAAACTAATGTTTGTGGATTGATTTGTGAAATGTTTGTGTTTGGCTTTTGTGTCAACATATATACACTAAATACAGCTATAGACAATAAGATACCACACAGCACACTGGTAATAATAATTATGGTTTGGGAGTTAGTGTTGGTATTAGAATTGGGATTTGATGGAATTTGGTTCATATTATTTATATTATACCATAATAGCTTTGGTTAGTCAAGTTAATTTTATACTTGTTCCCCACCCAACTTGCACTATTACCTTTTCACTAAGTGAGTAAATAACTTACTTTCAAAGCTAATTGGTGTGCAAGTTTGTGAATGTTG
>JAYWGE010000165.1:0-1832 GCA_043778455.1 bacterium | reverse complement strand
TGTTTGTTTTAGGCATAATTTTTTATTTTTTATTTTGATATTATGATTTGTTTTTACTACTTTCTTAAGTATACTTTATGTTTTTGTTATGGTCAAATTAAGTGTGGATTAAGTGTGAATTATTCACACTATTTGTCTTTTTATTTATTCTTTTCATAAACGAAATCCTACAATTTACTGTTGTTTTATCTTGTTTTAGTATCTAAATAGTCAAAATATAAAGATATATAGCTAAACCCAATTTAAGAATAGACAATACAAATGTTGACTAATGTTTATAGGGATTTATAGCGGCTGTAATCTTGAGCAAAGCGAAAAATCTACTCAAGCATCATAATAATTAGGTTTGATGACTGTATAGTTTGGAGTGAGTTTATCTTACTCGGGGTTATTACTAATTTGTTATTTCTATTGATATTTACTTTACAATTACTTTACAAGCTAATCTGTGTGAAAGTTTTTAAATATTTAGCAAAGAAATTGGTATATATAATTTAACAAAATAAAATTTAAGTATTTGAAATTAATTAATTTTTTAGATTTAGAGTAGTGAATAATGTTTGAACTATTATATTTAATCTAAGTTTGATCAATTGGTGTTAAAATAAAACTAAAAATTTGACAAAAAAACTTTTTACAGTCAAAATTACCACTGTATGCTTACTAAAACTAACTCTCAATTTTTAAATGACAATGTATTTGTAACCGACTTTTTGGTTGATACACAAACTTTTAACACATTAAAGGAAAAAATCACCGATCAATACCTCAAAAACATTGATATTCCTGGTTTTAGAAAAGGATTTGCTCCACGAGAAAAAGCAATGGCAAAGGCTGATATGTTGTACTTGGAAAATCTAATTTGGAATGAAACCGTAACCCGAAATTATATGGAAGCTGACAAAATCGTCAGAGCAGAACTAGATGTTGAACCTAAAAGAGTAGTTTTGGCAATCGCTTTGTCCCAAGACCCTGCCACTATTTGTACTACTGATGAAGGTTTCAAATTTCAATTGGTCAGCAATCTTTTGCCAAATGTCAACTTGGATTTTCTCAGTAATATGAGTGTTGTATCTCCAACCGAAACAGACTTGCCAAAACGAATTTCTAAAGAAGATTTTGTTGCCAAAGAATATACAGGATTCCTCAATGCTTTTAACGAATTTGATACAGTAGAAACTACTGTTGACATAAACTCAAGAATTGTAGCTGATATTGTTGAGGAAAATATTACCGAAGGAACTCCAGCTAAAGAATCCAAAGGAGCTTTAATCAATCTTGGAGCAGGTCAATTTCCAGTTGAATTTGAAACCAATCTTGTGGGTGCCAAAGCAGGTGAAACCAAGTCATTCTCGCTCAATATCTCCAATTCAAACACAGACCAACCTCAAGTTCTAAAATTTGCAATTACTGTCCAAAGCGTCCAAGCTCCAAAATATAACAATATTGATGAGCTATTTGCTGGGGTAGAAATGGTCAAAACCAACTTTGAATCAGTCCAAAAAATTACCCAAAACCTTGAAGATAGATATAACGCCGAGACCCAAACTATGCTTGTTGACGCCAAAATGAAACTTGTTATTACCAAATCCGTCCAGTTGGCAGGTGAAATAGATATTGATTCTGAGGTCGCCCAATCTGAAATTGAGAGAATCTACGCTGATATTTCTTCCAACCCAAATCCTGTAGAGATTTTTAACAATACTCAGTTTCCACATACCGCTATCGCTACCGCTGATACTTTGAAGCAAGAAATTACTAACTATGTCAATGGCGAATTTAAACTAAATACCTTTAAAGCGAGCTACTTTGCGGGCGCATTGCTACTGAAC
>JAYWGE010000164.1:0-1833 GCA_043778455.1 bacterium | reverse complement strand
ATTCTATAATCAAATTGTCTCTGACTATAACGCCACCCAAGACCAATTCCCAACTGTTTTATTCAAATCCCTAGCCAAAGCAATCCCTGCCAAATTCTTCGAACTGGAAAACCCAATAGAAGAAAGAAAAAATATCAAAGTTCAGTTTTAATTATTGACTTCAAGCATTGTCAATTTGACCTAATTATAACTCCCTAAATAAAGGAGTGCAATTGCTTAAATAAAAAACCTTAAATTAATAAATTAAAATATGTCAAATTATTTAAAACTATTTCAAAAACAAACACACAAAAACTATAAATGGTTTTACATTACAAGATACTCAATCAAAAATGCATTGTCAGGAATAAATATGAATATGATGTATCTTTTTGCGGGAATGCTAGAAATTGCTACTTATATTTACCTTTATTATATCAACAAATCCATAGATTTTAAGCAAATTATTACTCAGTTTTTGCTTATTAGATTGTATTCGTCTTTTGTGATGAACAGGTGGTATTATTTTATCAGTGATTTGATATATTCCAGTGGAATGACTAGATTTCTGTTGTTTCCATCGAGTTATTTTTTACATCAATTATTTTTTAGTTTTGGTAGTAGGTTGGTTAAGAATTTTTTGACGCTGTTGGCACACATCTTGGTATTGGTTTGTACTATGGTGATTATTGGCAATATTTATATTGATTGGAACTTTTTCTTACTTTTACTTTTTGTACCAATTGGCTTTTTACTCAATTTTATGGTGAGTAGTTGTGTTGGGCATTTGGCTTTTTTTGTTAAAGATAGGCGAGATTACATTAGTTTTAGTGAAATATATTATATGGTTTTTGGAATTTTGTCAGGCACTATTATTCCACTATCACTACTACCATCAGGTTGGGAGTGGCTACAATATACACCAATAGCCTACATAACTTATCAGCCAGTTCGTCTTTACTACAATCCAAACTTAGGGTTATTTTTGGAGATTTTTATGTATTCTGCATTGTGGACTGTGGTTATATTTTGTCTCAACCGATTAATCCGCAAAATAGGAATGAAGAGAAACGAAGCTGTGGGTCTGTAATCAAACTCAAATTTAATTTAGTCGTAGTTTGGTTAATATTTTTTGAGAATAATCAGCTTTGTCTCCAATACTGGTATTTTTGCCCTGAGTATAAATCTTGATTACATAGTAGTTAGTTGCTGTAACGGTTGTGTAATAGGTAATTTGTTCCCGTGTATTCTTGGGGCTAATTTTGTAAAGGATGGTGTTGTTGGGTAAAGAAATTTGCTCTTGTGTATTGCTAAAGCTATCTATAAAACCTTCTCCCAAAATTGTGGACACTTGTTTTGCAAACTCTTGAACGCTATATTTATTGTCAAATTCAGCAGAATAGACCACCACGCCATTTGTCAGGTTTTCTGTGTCTATTTCGTCTACACTGAGGTAGCTACCGATAGAACTTTTTTTGTCTTTTATCCAGTCAAAATTACCTTTTTCTGACTTTTTAACAAAACCCTTAGGAATAGGATTGTCAAGTACAAAACTAAAACCATCAGCAGGAATTATTGTGATAGCGCTTGGTATTAAGCTAAGATCTTGGTTGTTTATCTCAGGTTTAATTTGGTTTGAACTTTGGTTTGGGTTTATTTTATTTTCGTATCTATAGATCTGATAAGTTGTAAAACCACAAAGTCCAATAAGACAAACGATTAGGATAACCATTATAATTATTGCTGAATTATTTTGATCAAATTTATTTTGAAATCTTTTTGTATTTATTTCGTCTTTTTTGGCTTGAGCAAAGATGTGTAAAGAGTCGCTGGGTGTTTCATTATCCGTAAAAT
>JAYWGE010000163.1:0-5079 GCA_043778455.1 bacterium | reverse complement strand
TAAAGTCAATACTGGCAGAAGCTGACCGTCGCTTGGATTTTTCTTCAGTTTTGGTAACAATTGGCAAGTCTTCAAAACTAGTAGTTTCAATATGTGTTTTGGCGTCTAAGGTGTTGTCAAACACGAATTCATCTTCTGTTTTTGTTTCTACCTTTGGCTCAGGTTTGATTTCTTCTTTTAGTTCAATTTTTGGCTCTACTTGTGGTTCTTCTTCTTGTTCGTATTTAATGATAAACGGCTCAGGCTCAATTTTTGGTCCTATTTCGTTGAGCAAAGGATTAGTGGTATATTTTGTCTCTGGCTGAGTAAAAATGTTGTGATCAATAACGTTTGGAGTGGTGTTTTGGACTGTATTTTTAGCAAAAGTAAACTGCGGTTCAACCTGTTGGTCGGTAGTTGCTATTTGAACAGGAGCTGAGATTGAAGGTATTACAGTTGGTGCTGAGTTTTGAGAGTTTGATATCTCTTGGTTTTGCATAGTCTGATTTTGCATTCCCATACTTTGATTTGGTGTAAAGTTTGATTGAGGGTTTGACTGAGAATATTGAGGATTAAAATTACCAAATTGGTTCATTAATTGGCTTTGTTGATTGCCATAATTGTTGTCCATATATGGGTTTTGAGCCTGTGGATTTTGGAATGGATTTTGATTGGGCTGAATATTTTGCTGAGTGTTCATTGTTTGATTTGACTGGTTCATTTGTTGGTTCATTGGTTGACCAAACTGATTTTGATTGATTGATTGATTTTGAAAATTCATATCTTGACCAAATTGGTTGCCAAACTGACTAGGTTGTAAATTGTCCAAATTTGGATTTTGTGGGTGAAATTGTTGAGTATTTATCGGTTGGTTTTGCTGGATATTTGGTTGGTTTATTGGTTGACCAAACTGGGGCTGGTTCTGAGGTTGAGCAAAGTTATTTTGTTGATTTTGACCAAACTGAGATTGAGTTGCCTGATTCCGTAGTTGGTTTTGTGGTTGAAATTGTTGGTTATTTTGTTGTGTTTGCAGTTGACTTTGTGATTGGTTTTGGGGCAAATCTTGAATTGGGTTTTGGGATGTATTTTGCGTAGGAACATTGGCATTATTTACTCCTGTGTTACCTTGTTTTTGGGCTTCTTCCCACATAGTATGCAAAATATTTATTAGCTCATCCTGTTGTTGGGCATCTGCAGATTTGAGCCAATCGTTCCATTCAGTTTTGTCATCATCGGACAGAAAATAGGAGGCATTGATTGCAGATTTTACTTCATTTGGAAAGCCGTCTTGGAAAGGAGGTAGGGACATAATAGTTGAAATTTAGTGTGATTTTTTATTGATAAATATGGGGTTTTTATTGATTTTAGTCTATATGTATATTATAGCATATTTTTTTTGTGATGGCAAGTTGGTTATTTTTTTGGTATTTTTAATCTTTCTTGTCAAAAACCTATTTTTGTGTTATAATTTAAATTATAAACTCACCTTTCGCAACCATTCAAGTTTTGTAGTAAAATACCAAATGTCATCCTGAACTCGTTTCAGGATCTAAAGCCCCAAATAGAAACTTTATTTATTTTGAATTATCTAAAAAATCCCCAACTCCTCTGTCGAGAGGCAACTTTATTCACAGTTTCTATCTTTAAAATTAGTGGGATTAAGTTTAACATCTAGGGTTGCGAAAGGTGGGTTATAAAGACATTTACAAAACCTATTTTTAAAACTTTTATCACATAAAACATATGGAAACACAACCACAAGAGGGGGGGGCAACAATTGGTCAAGAATCGGCAGACTTAATAGCAGAAAAATTATTAAAACAACTGGATGCACAAATCAAAAATGAGGTGGCAAAAAAAATGACTTATTTAGAAAAAAAATCAGACCAACAAATGGCTGAGATCAATCGTTTGAGAGGTAGGCAAAATTTATATGATTTTTATATTGTGGTTTCTCTACCCACTATTGCATTAGGTTCTCTTTTTATATGGAACGCTAGTATGGTTAAGTTATTCATCCAACCTTCCAAACAATATCCCAAAACTGGTGAATTACCAACACAAGAAAGAATTGCATCTGCTCAATCAGCCCAATTTACAGGGAGTATATCTCCAAAACAGTTTGAACAACTAAAAACTTTAACATCTCAAAGTAAATCGGATACACAAACAACCTAAACATTTACCATATACTCCAAATATGTCATTCTGAATTTATTTTAGAATCTAAAAAGTTATTATTTCAGATAATTTTATTGTTTTGTAAAATATTAAGTCCAACCTATATTTCTATTTGAACTATTAGATCCTAAAACGAGTTTAGGATGACAGTGGGCTTTGAGGTTTCGCTATTTGAGTTTAAAGAGAGGGTGTTTTTTTAATATTTCTTGTCCAAAACTTTTTTGTGTGGTATACTTAGAACATAGATAAAAATAAATAAAATAAAACATAAAAATCAACATAAACACAAAAATATGACTTTTAAAGCACTTTTTGGCTCACAAAAAACTAGCCATTCCCACGATTTTCACTTTAGGGTTCGCAGCCCCATCGCTAGGCATTCTGACTCCAACAATATTTTGCACAGTGTTTTTCCAACTAGACTGAGGCACACTTTTCTCAATCGCCGAGTGGTTTTGGCTTTTAAGATTTATAGTGTTTATGCCATTTTGCTCATTGCTATGGGTTTTGTGTTATCGGGTTACCAATACAATTTTACCAGAACTAGCCTTGCTTTTGATATTTTTTCTTTGAGGTAAATTTGAGGTAAATTTGATATTAGCTTGACATTTTGCGTTTAAAAAACCATACTTAAAAGAGTTACTCAAAGTACTTGTATCTCCAAAAGCCAACTCAAAACCGCTATGTCAACCCTCCTCACCGCCAAAGATATTTATTTGCACTACAACTCCCAGACTTATTTGGACAACATAACTTTTACTCTCAACGGCGGGGATGTGATCGGTTTGGTGGGTCGTAACGGCTGTGGCAAGACTTCGCTTATGAAGATTTTGGCGGGAATGCAAGATTTTGATGGTGGCACTATTGAGTTTAAAGCAGGGGCTAGACTTGGGTACTTACCTCAAGATTTTAACTTACCCCAAGACCAAACCGTTGGTCAGGCACTCCATAATTCGGCTCAGTGGGTACGAGATCTTATAGCAGTTTTTGAAGCTACACCCGATGATACCCAGCTCAAACATGATCTTTTGGATGACATAACAAGGCATTATGGCTGGGAAATTGACAAGCACATAGACAGCCTTTGCAATAGTTTTGATGTTCCATCCCGTGATAAATTATTGTCGCAGTGTAGTGGTGGAGAACAGCGCCGAATGGCACTTGCCTGTGCTTTAATTGGCTTTCCTGATGTGTTAATTTTGGATGAACCAACCAACCATCTTGATCTTTTGGCGATTGAAAATCTTGAAAAACTAATCAAAAACTATGCAGGAGTAGTGCTTATGGTCTCTCATGATAGATATTTTTTGGACAACACCGCCAACAAAATGTGGGAGCTGTACAACGGTCAATTTTTTGTTCATAGTGGTAATTATACCAAATATCTGGAAAACAAAGCCATTAGAGTAGAAATAGAAAATAGCCGAGAATGGAAAAAACAACAATATCTCAAACGGGAGTTGGAGTGGGTCAACGCAGGTGTTCAGGCACGGTCAACCAAAGATAAAGGTCGGCTCAAACGGTATTACAACCTCAAAGGTCAGGGAGATTTGGAGCAAGAAATGTCAGTTAATGTTATTTTGCCCGAACCAAAAGAGGTAGGAGCTAGGGTTTTGGAATTGGAAAATTTGTTTTTGGATGGATATGGTAAATCTATCGTTCATAGTTTTAGTTATAGCTTTCAACCTAATCAAAAAATTGGAATTGTGGGTAACAACGGAGTGGGCAAAACTACTTTTTTGAACCTTTTGATGGGCAAATATACAGGTAAAGAAGAAAATAATTATACTCAAAGTACACTAAGTATCCCCGAAACTACATCTCACTCGTTGTCAGGTGAATACGAAATTAGTCAAAGTTCCTCCTTGATAAAGGAGGCGTCCAAGGGGCGGGGGGTTATTTCAAACCTTCAAGAAACTATACCAGAAATCACCATCAAAGGCACAGCAAAAATAGGAATTAATACCGAGTTTTTGTATTTTGACCAAAAAAAAGTTGCTCTAGATCCTGAAAAATCTGCAGTAGAAGAGCTGACGGAAACCAACGAGAGTATGCTTTTTGGCGACAAACTGATTTCTACTCACAAGTATCTCCAAAACTGGCTTTTTGATAAAAACAAACGCAACACCCCAATCAAACACCTCTCAGGTGGCGAAAAATCTCGCTTGATGTTGGCAAAGATACTAGCCAAAGGTGGTAATTTTTTGATTTTGGACGAACCAACCAACGATCTTGACCTTGACACGCTACGGGTTTTGGAGGAAAATTTGGAGATATTTGGTGGTACAGTCGTCATTGTATCCCACGATCGGTATTTTCTCAATCGGGTTTGTACTGACATTTTGGGCTTTGAGGGTAATGGTGCTATTATGACTTCTACAGGCAATTATGACGATTATCTTGCCAAAAAAATAGATCCAATAATGATCAAATCCTACCGCGATGCCATCAAAAAACAAAAAAAAATAACAGATGATAAAGCCCGAGAATCTGCCCGAAAACTTAGCTCATTAGAAAAAGAAATAGAAACTGTGGAAGCCAAAATTACTGATTTGCAAAAAGATTTTAATAATCCTGATTTTTATACCAAAGAGCCAGATCGTGCCAAAAAACTCCACAGAATGATTACCGAGCGAGAACGAGAACTAGACAAATTGATGTCTGATTGGGAATGTCTATCCAGCACGGGTATGACCAAAGCTGAGATTTTGGAGAGTAGTCTAGATGGTAACAGCGTCACCAAAGAATATATGCGTGTTAATTTTAGTAGATAAAAATCTTAATAAACACAGTCGTAGCGTAAGGTTTGCTCCTCAATAATACACTTCAACTTATTATTAAGCTGTAACTGTATGGATATAAAACTACTTCTTGGACAATAGACATTTCCCCAAATAAAAATAACTTCCAATCTAAAAA
>JAYWGE010000162.1:0-1838 GCA_043778455.1 bacterium | reverse complement strand
AACACAGATGCTGTCAAGAAATTTTCTTTACTAGACTTTGAGTGTACCAAGTTTGAAATAAATATAAAAGTGTCCAATAAATAACTAAAGTTTGACTTTCCCAAAGATGCTCCAGTAAATTGCCGATGACCACTAGCCAAAAACCACTAGCAAGGCACAGCACAAAAATATTTTGAATTTTCCATTTGAGTCTAAACAACGGATAAATTGGTAAAAGCACCACAATTAAATATAGCAAGGCATAAAATAATCCACCATTGATGAGCGTTTGTAGTACCCAGTTTTCGGTCAACAAAAATGTCTCTTTAACAAAAAACCACTGGTAAGCGACATATTCATAGTGAGTAGCCACAAAATTTTGATTCAAGTCTTGGTATTTGGAACGAGCAGCGCTACCCATAGACCCTAGCCCAAACCCGTCGACTAACCCCAAAGGTCGGTCAGTCAAAATTTGCCAAGTAACCATTGTGTGGCGATAATGCCAAATACTACTTGATGGTTTGGCAAGAGCAGGTGGCAAAAATTTGATATAGTTTTCGGGGTTAAAAGTAGTAATTACAAAGGCAAAAACAAAGGGAACAATAACCAAAACTACGCTGATGTATTTGAGGAGTTTTTGAGTAAGTTTATTTTGAATTATATTTTGAGCTTTCTTTATTTGGTTGGTGTTTAGATATGTTATCACCAAAATTGCCAAAGTGGTAACTAAACCAATAATCGCATAGCGACTGTAAGTCAAATACAAAAAAACCAAGCTAACGACACTCAAAGAGATATAAAACAGCCCAATTACTTTATGATTTTTAATTTTGTTGTTGTGCCAAGAATCTAATCCCAAACCCAAAAACAACCCAAACATTAGGCATAAATAACTAGCAAAATGAATAGGATGAGTAAAAGTACCACTGGCTCGGCAAGTTGCGATTTGGTAATCAATCGGATGACAGACAGGGCTGTTGCTAATTAGACTTTTGTTGGTTTCGGTAACAAGACCACTATATCCAAAAACACCCAACACTTTTTCTTGCCCTAACCATAAAGACAAACCACTAATCAAAATCACAAAAATAAAAGAAGCTGTAACGGTAATTAGGAACTTCTTTGGAAATCGCTTGAAAAACTGATCTGTAAATCCACCCAATGAAAGCTTTGGCAAAATAATAATTCTGTACCAAAAGGCTGTAATAAGCAAAAAATTGACCCACCATATTTCAAAATAATAACCAAAAATAAACTGTCTAAACGGAACCTGATTGAATATAAAACTACTAAAAATAGCCAAAAGATTTAATGCAATCAGGGCAATTATCAACAAGATTGTGAAGGATGGTTTTGGGAAAGATTTTAAGAAAAGTTTTAATCTAATTGCAGGGTTTTCTTTGGTTGTTTGTCTTACAGTTTTTTCAACAGTTTTTTCAACTATCTGCCACAACATTAATCCAATAATTATAATTTGAAATACATCTTTATAAACCACAATATACTCGGATAAATGAAATACTTTGGTGGTAACTTGGATAATCAAATTGTGAATTGGCATTACAAAAACCAACACTAAGACTAGGTTTAAAATAGTTTTGGTTATGAAGTTGGTTTTAAAGTCGATTTTAATTGGGTTCATTGTTGAGTGTTTTTATTGGATTTTTATTGATTGGAAGAATCAAGTACTGCTGTAAAAATATAGCATTACCCCCTGAGCAGGGGGATTTTTTGATTGAGTTTTTTGCTTTTTTTTTTGATATACCCAATCCTTTGTCAACATTCACAAACTTACACACAGAATTGCTTTGAAAGTAAGGATTTACTACTTAGTGAAAAGTAATTAGTGTAAGCTTAGG
>JAYWGE010000161.1:0-1851 GCA_043778455.1 bacterium | reverse complement strand
TTTGACTTTGTTTCAATCTTGTTTTTGAGTTGGTACGGTCAGCTTTTTGAGTTGGTTGTGATAATATTCTTTCGGTCAATACTTTTTGTTTTTTCTATCTTATGAAAAATCTTTTTTCTACCGCACACACACACACAAACCAAATGGTTTAGTAACAATTTTAAGCCTAAGCTAAGTTTTAAGTTAAATACTTTTATGACTGTCGTAATCACAAGTTCATTGCTGTTTAGTGGTTTGTATTCTGGTACAGATGCCAATGCCCAAGTTGTATCTCAAGCTGTTGACAATGCAAAACCGAGTCAATACAACCAAATAGATTTTGAGCCGTCTATTCCAATACTTAGTCTGAAAGATATTTTTAAGAAAAACTACAAAAACCTAACCAATATTAGTATTACGGGTGAATATGTTACCGAATCTGGCTATAGCATACCCCTCAAAACTGAATATAGTCCAGCCGATGACAACAAAAACACGGACAATCTCAAAACTGTTCAAAAACAACTAGCTCAGCAACTCAAAATCGCCAAAGAAAACCTAAATAAACCCAAACAAAAATTTGACACAAAAGAATTACTTAAAGGCGTCCAAACCAGTTCACAAACTAGCTCTTCAGTTACAACTAATTCAAGTGCAACTAACTCAAGTTCCAATGTAAACACCAATAGTCTTAATCAAACAAGTCAGCAAACAAGTCAGCAAATGACGCAGCCTAGCAACGCTGTCCCTACTGCCGATGAACTAAAATATTACGAAGAAAACGGCTATTTACCACCAATTAAAATAGATGAAGCCAAACTAAAACAAGATCTAAAAGGTACAGAACTGGAAGGCAAACCTATCCCTCACCTAGACTCAAAATTAAAAGGAAAATTTAGTAATGCCAAGCTGGAGGACAAGTTGGCAAGTATGACCCCAGAAGAAAAACAAAACTACGACCAAGCCCAAATTGACACTCAAACCCAAACAGACTTACTCAAAACCACAACTACCAAAGAACTAGACGCTTTGGAAAAATCTGACACCAAATCTGACATTAGCAATATCAAAATCACCCAAGTTTCGTTTTATACCTCTACAGACTACAAAAACCTAGAACAAATCTCACGAGACAACAAAAAACCTCACAAAGCTAACGGCAAAACAGACACAAATCAGCCCAAAATTGCCAAAGCCAAAAAACTAACTGACACCGAAAAAAACAATAGAAAAACTAACTCATTCAAGCTTCAATCTGTAGTCAAACCCGAAAACTCAATCGCCGAAACCTTTACCCAAGACCTAAGTGGTATGTTCAAAGTATCTGATGCAGACCAAAAAGCTGTCAAGGATAAACAAAACACAGATAAAACAAAAGCCTTGGAACATAACAAAAAATACAAACAACAATACAACAAAATGGAAGCCGAATCATACAAAAAAGAAGGTGTTACCGTTCCGTACATTGATGAAAAAGGTAAAGAAAAATCTATAGCTGATACTGGTAATATATTGACTAAATTATTAGGCTTGGAGCCACTAAGCGCTAGTGCCAAAGGTCTCAATAATAGTTTGAATAGTTTGATAATGTATATACCGTCCAACAACAGTTTGTCTGTTACTTTCCCTACTCAAAACAATGGACAACAAGGCAATATGGACTGGAATGGAGGTTATTATGGCAAACAAAGATTCTGTTTTGATAACGAAACTAACTTGATCAAACTTACCAATAATCAATATTGCAACCAACAAACAACCAATTTGTGTCTTGATGATTTTGGTGGTCGTTTTAACTATGGTGATAAACTAGCTCTTTGGCCTTGCCACGGTGGAGATTCCCAAAAGTGGTTTTTTGATGAAGATGGTAGA
>JAYWGE010000160.1:0-5143 GCA_043778455.1 bacterium | reverse complement strand
TCAACATTCACAAACTTACACACAGAATTGCTTTGAAAGTAAGGATTTACTACTTAGTGAAAAGTAATTAGTGTAAGCTTAGGTGGGGAACAAGTATATTATAATTTAATTTGATGCACCAAGTTTGGAACTATAGGCTAATACCTATACCTAATTATATGTAAAAAAAAGTTGTCAAGTAAAAATTAAAAAAAGATAATAGCTAACCACCAATCAAAAAATATCTCAACTTAAAAATCTAATCTTGACAATACTCTCTTTTTTGTTTATAATAATAGAAGTGCTAACTACTAAATTCCTGTTAAGTTAGTATCAAAAAACTCATAAAAATGGTCAAAATTCTAATTCTATACACAAAAATAGGTGGAGGTCATAAGTCTACTGCTCAGTCTTTTTGTTCACAACTAACCACTTCACTCGGTAGTTCTGCGACAATAGAAATGTTGGATATGTTTGAAGCTGATGATAAAAATAAATCAAAAAATCAACTAATTAACATTGGTAAAATCATTGAGGATAACTACACTTTGTCAACCACTCGTTTGCCCTTCCTTTGGGCATTTTTAGTTATACTTCTCAAGCTAAATTGGTTTGCAAGGTTTTGTTATTGGCTATTTGAAACACATTTTAGCCACAATATTGACACGGCAATCGCTAGGTTTGAGCCTGATATTGTGATTTGTACTTACTATGGCGGGGCTGAGTATGTCTCCAAAAAATATGGTGTCAAAAATAACATCAAAACCTTTACGGTTGCCCCAGATCTATTTAGTCCACACCCAGCGTGGTTTAGACCTGATACGGCTAATAATTATTTAGTTTTCTCCGATCAAGCCAAGCAAATTGCTACAAATATGAATATTCAAAATATTACTAATCTTGGGTTATGTTTTGACAATAGGTTTGAGCAAAAAATGACCCGAGAACAGATTTTGGAGTTTAAAAAACTCAATGCTATTGACCCAAATCAAAAATTAATCTTGGCAATCGGTGGCGGTTCAGGTTTTCCCAAAGCTAAGAAGCTGTTGCAGGAATGTCTAAAAGCTGAGATTAAGCTTAACACCCAACTAGTCATCGTCTGTGGGCGGGATCAAAAATTAAAAGCTAATTTGGAGTTTATTTTAGAAAAAAGACTGGCAAAGAATACTCAAAAAAACAATCAATCAAATATTCAAATTTTGGGCTTTAGTAAGCAGATTTATGAGTGGATCAATTGTGCTGATATTGTGATCAGTAAATCTGGACCTGCCACAGTTTTGGAGGTAGTAGCAATACAAAAACCACTGTTTCTAATTCACTATATTTGGGAACAAGAACAGGGCAATATGCAGTGGGTTGTCAACAATAACCTTGGAATATATGAGTCAAATCCAACTATTATGATCTCAAAAATCCAAGAATATTTAGAAGAGAAAACAACAATAAAAACAAAGTTTGAAACTATAAATCTGCAAAATAATATTCACAAAATCACTGATGTGATATATCCAAACCCTAGCCTAAGCTCTTTTTCTTGATTGTAATAGGGCGGTAAAAAAATTAAATTAAAAAAATCCACTTAATTTCACTTATTATATGTCCAAACAAATCTATATCAACTTACCTGTCCAAGACCTAATAAAATCGACAACTTTTTATACTGCTTTGGGTTTTACATTCAATTCTCAATTCTCAAATAACGACGCTTCGGCGATGGTTTGGTCGGATACAATTACAATTATGCTTTTAAGCTATGATTTTTACAACAAATTTACCCCCAAAACTATTGCAGATACCCAAAAAACTTCTAGTTGCCTAATTACTCTTAGTTTGGATTCCAAGTCTGAAGTACAAAATTTTGCAGATATTGCCAAAACAAATGGTGGGTCTTATTATGTTGCCGAGCCAAATCAAGGTTTGGATTTTATGTTTGGTTATGAGGTTAGTGATCTTGATGGTCATACCTTGGAACCATTTTTTATGGATATAACCAAGTTTCCAGCTCAAAATTAAGTTTACTTTAAGTTTTAAATAAACTCATAATATGTCAAACCCATCCTTACAAAATCCTAATTCGTTTCCCTTATACTTTCAAGAAGACCCTAAATCTACAGAAGGTGAAAATCCAAACTTAGACCGATATGCTGAGTTAATAGAACAAATTAGAGAAAATTCACAAAAAAGACTTGAATTATATAACGGTAGCTTTCAAAAATCTGATTATATAACAAATTCACCTAGTGATATTAGTAAAAAATTTGCGATCAACGGTGCCTTAAAAATTGATTTTAACGAACTTGATGATGCAGATAAGTTAATTGTTTCTAATTCTAATCTTTTCAGAATGTATAGAAACTCTGTACATACAAGATCTGGTAGTTTCTATGAGTATGAACTTCCACCTAGTATGGGTGTTGAAACAGAATACCTTGACAAACTTGAATCTAAAATAAAACATAACTATAAATTTTTATCTGATTATCAAAGTCAAATAGCATCTAAAGGCAAGGTATCTCTTGAGCAATGGCAAATATTGTACGCTCTCTTGGATAATTACAACCTTTGTGTAACACAACTATTTAATGCTATTTCTTATAATACTATGATTAGAGGTAATTCAAATAACCAACTTGATCAAATTAAAATTTATTATCAAGCTTTGACAGACTCTGTTTATTCTATTCATTCTGGTAATAAAATTAATAAAATCCCTGAGTTGGAAATTAATTTTGCACATATTAGAGCTACTTTGGATAGTGAGACACAAAAGCCTATAGATAGGGAAATACTCAGAGGTGTTCCAGAATCTAATTCTCATTTATTCAATAATATTTGGGCAGATTCTCTCGCAGAGGAAATATTGGAAGAAAACCTAGACAAAAATGAAGAGATATTTTTAGTTGGCTTACATTTTGGTGGTATTCAAATGCCTTTTATTTTAAGTAATAAATTAAAAAAATTAGGGTATACAAATATAAAAACAGTTTCTTGTCATTATTCAAGTAAAAACGAATACAAGGATGAAGAGTTTCCTAATCTTTTTGGTATAAATACAGCAAATATGAAAAGTAAAAAAGTTGTATTAGTTGATGATGGGATTGTTGCTGGTAAAGGTTTATTTTTAGTTGCAGATTTTTTAAAAAATAACCTTGGAGCTGATGTAAAAGTGTCTGTAGAATATCTGATAAGACAAGAGGGTGAATCTTATAAATATGGAATTGTAGATACAGATTTTTTGGAAAGTATACCGTCAATATCAAGGGTAAGTCCTTTTTCTAGAATTAGAAGTCAAGGTGAAAAAACTACAAAGAGAACAGCTGGTACACTAAGGCTTATAGACCGTTTTGCAAATAGAATGTTATCAAGTAATAATCCAATAGAATAAATATATGCCTACTAAAAACCATTATACCAATACAATTTATCAAGAATACCAGAGTGCAGTTACCATAACTCAAAACTTACCTTTTCAAACTGTGACTTTTTATGGAGGAGCTAATGTTGAGCAAAACACCAAAGTATATCAAGATGCCTATGAACTAGCTATCCAATTTACAAAACTTGGGTGGGGCGTCGTTACAGGTGGTGGGCTTGGGGTAATGAAAGCAGGTTCTGATGGTACAAAATCCGTAGATAAAAATAAATCTATAGTTTATCAAATGAAAAAAATAGACCAGCAACCTAGTGGCACAGATAATCATTCAAATAATCTAATTTTTGAAAATTTTGCCCCTCGCAAATTCGCACTTAGGCAAAGCGATATCTATGTATATTTTTCAGGTGGATTGGGTACTTTGGATGAATTAATGGAAAATTTAAACCTTATAAAAACTCAAAAAACACCATCTGTGCCGATTTATTTGTATGATTCTAGCTATTGGGCTGGGCTTATAGACTGGCTCACAAACACAACATTGCAAAGAGGTTTGCTAGATAAATCATTTTTGGATGTTATAAAAATTGTAGACACACCAACCCAAATTATAGCTAAAATAAAATATTAAAATTTTCAATAAAACACTAAATTCAAAATTTATGCCTATTAATCCACTTATCAAAAAAGTTCTCATCATCGGATCAGGTCCTATTGTTATCGGTCAAGCCGCCGAATTTGATTATTCTGGCACCCAAGCCTGTGTCAGTATGCGAGAAGAAAGAATTCAAACCGTACTTGTCAACAGTAACCCTGCCACTATTCAGACTGACCCTGATGTTGCGGATAAAGTCTATATTGAGCCACTTGAACCCGAGATTATTGAGCAAATTATTATCAAAGAGCGACCTGATGCAATTCTTGCTACAGCTGGAGGTCAAACGGGACTTAATCTTGGAATGAAACTGTGCGAACTAGGAATTTTGGACAAATATAATGTAGATTTTCTTGGGACTAGCTACAAAACCATCCAAGAAGGAGAAGATCGGGGTATGTTCAAAACCAAAATGGAAGAAATTGGTGAGCCTGTCCTCAAGGCGATGGCAGTAGAAACGATCCAGCAAGGGCTAGATTTTACCAATGAAATTGGCTTTCCTGTGATTCTTCGGGTTGCCTACACACTGGGCGGAACAGGTGGTAACACGGCTCATAACGAAGAAGAGTTGCGAGAAATGTTAGATTTTGCGATCAAGTCTAGCCCTGTGGGGCAAGTGCTAATGGAAAAGTCAATTCTTGGCTGGGGTGAGTATGAATACGAGATGATTCGCGACGCTGATGGCAACAAAATTGTGATTTGTAACATGGAAAACATAGATCCGATGGGTGTCCACACAGGTGAAAGTATCGTTATTGCTCCGTCTCAAACTTTGTCAGACCAAGATCATCAAACTATGCGAAACAGCTCACTCAAAATCGTGGAAGCGCTCAATATTTGTGGTGGTTGTAATGTACAATTTGCCTTCAATCGGGACATGTATGAGCTTGCGCTTGCGGGCGTACATCGTTTTTACCGATATTAGTTTGGTAATGCCCTTGTGCGCCCGCTCGGATCTATGAGCAAGTGAGGCATAACGCCCACCACCTCGCCGCCGTGTGCCAGCGCAGCATCTGCCAGCGCACCCATTAAGCCCGTGCCGCCGCCATACACAATGCCGATGCCCGCCTGCGCCAGTAGCTTGCCCACCGCTTTTGTGTGAGCCACATATATTTCGGGTACATCGCTGCTCGATG
>JAYWGE010000159.1:0-5149 GCA_043778455.1 bacterium | reverse complement strand
AAAATATAAACAACGAAGTAAAGTTGGAGCCTAGTTCTCAAACTATCTCAATTACAGGTCAAATCAAAAATCAAAATATCAACAACAGACTCAAAAACCTATTTGTGTCCCAAGAACTAGAAAAAATGCTAACTTGGAATTTTGGCAAAGACCAAACGATGATTGTTTTGCAGTTGATTGTTATTGCCACCTATAATCAAATAAACAGTAAAATTGATAGTCAAACTAATTCTGTTGGTTTTAAGACATTTCTCAAGCTACACACTATGGGACAAGGGCAGGTTTTGGCAGGTTTTATTTTGGATTTGTTGCTACCAACTCAACTAGCTGAGCAAACTATTTTTGTTCACCCAGAAAATATCCTTGATAATATTAGCAAAATCTATGACAAAACTCTTAATTTTAATGAAATAATAGATTATTTGGAACTTTATAATAGTTTTTTTATAGCTCAAAACCAATCTAACCAAAGCACAGTCAACATATTGTCCAAATACGATTTTTTTCTTTTGACGCTCAATAATCACTTGGTCAATTACGAATACAAGCTCAATTTTTTTGATATTCCTGCCAAAGATCGCCTAATGGTAGACAAATATTTAGACCTAATAAATACTCTTAATACCCTTGTTTTACCTTCACCAGACGACCTCAATTGTTACCAAATAGCTCAGATGGTTGCCAACAAAATCACAACTCTCCAAACTCAGTTTGTGATCAACAAAAACAAAAAATATAGCTTTAAGCTCAACGGTAACAAAGGGCTAAGTGTGTCCACCAGCCAAGATAATTTTGATCTCTATGAACATTTTGTCAATATCCTTGACGCCAACCCAAATACTATCACCCAAACCAATTTGTCAAAGGAAGATTTTGGAGATTTGATGTACCTAGCTCAGGTAGAAGATTTGGATTTTGGACAAGTGGAATATGGTCAAACCCACGAATATCAAGCTATTTCTGGTGTCTCTGCCCTAGATTATTTTACTGACAAAATTGAACTTGCCAAATCCCAAAATAAAGTGGTGTTTATTACTTGTGGACTCAACAGTAGCCTCAAAAATGCCGAACAAATTTGTGCCAATCACGACCTGATGAACGATGTGCTAATCATTGGAGAAAGTGGCGGAATTACCAAAATTGCCAGTAAAATTGACCAAGGTTTTGTGGGTATTGTCGTCATCAAATTTGGAAATATGGAATACTTTGATTATTTGACCAAAAAGCCAAACACTGCCCAAGTGGTAATCTATGACCGACCGTATTTCTTCATTAACGATTTTTGGTATAATCTCTCCAAACAGCCCAAGTCTGACAATTCTACACCTGATCAATATCTCAAGGAACTCAAAAACCTCTTTGTCCAAGCTAAAATCAACCATTTTCACAAAATACTAGGTTGCGATGTTGAGCTAGTTTACAATTTGATTGGGTAAAAGTAGTCTAAAATAAAATACAGTCTAAAACCTAGTAACAAAGACCAAACATATCAACCCTTGACAATAATCAGAATGTAAGGCATAATTTAAATATATGATTATGTACCGATTGCTAGACTGCGGCAACCAAAAAAAAGTAGAAATGTTGGGAGATTACAAAGTAATTCGTCCTTGTCCACAGGCTATGTGGGACATTGCAGATCCAAAATACTGGGAAAATGCCCACAGTGAATTTATCACGGGTACGGGTGAAAATGGCTATTGGAAAAACCTAATGCCCGAACCTGATGTCAAACGCAAACGAGCAGGTCAAGGTATCCCTGACGACTGGGAAATAGAATCCTCTGATGGTATCAAATGGGTTATTGAGCCTAATGAATATGGCAATATTGGTGTGTTTACGGAGCATTGGATGTATGGCCCCAAACTGTCCAATAACTTTAAGAAAAATGGTAAAATCCTCAATGTATTCACATACTCTGGGTCTAGTTGTGTCTCACTTGCTAAACAAGGCTACAAAATCACCGCTGTAGATTCCAGCAAAGCTGCGATGGATCGGTATACTGCCAATCTTGATAATAACGACATTAGCCGAGAAGGTCAACGGTTTATCCTTGAGGACGCCATCAAGTTCATTAACCGAGAAGTAAGGCGAGAAGCCAAATATGACGGAATTATGATCGATGCTCCTAGCTACGGACGAGGTACCAAAGGTGAAGTATTCAAAATTGAAGATGATTTAATCCAATTACTCCGAGCAGGTGGCGATCTACTTGCCAAAGACGGAACTATGGTCGTTACCCTCCACTCTCCACGGTTTACTCCTGCTATTCTCAAGATTATGATGCAAAAAATGTTTCCAACCCGAACAGTTGAAACCTCCGAAATCGTCCAAGAATGTGAATCTGGAGTCGGTCTTCCTAGTGGATTTTTGGTTATGATTAGTTAGAAATAACAATGTGACAACAAAGTTAACGGGGTTACCATGCCAAAAATAAAAATAAAAACCAATATGCAGAACCAAATAATCAACTTTAAAACTAGTCTAATCACCAGTTTTGACAACCAATTTAACAAAAAAGAGTTTGATTTTCAGAATAACGCTTTTGATTTTATTCGCCTAATTTTAGCTTTGGTGGTGGTGGTTTTTCATGCGACCAAAGTTGGTGATTTTCCGTTTTTTGCCAGTTTATTTTATTTTGATCAACATGACTGGGATACTGGTGGTGGATATTGGGGCGGAATGGCGGTCAATGGTTTCTTTTTAATTTCAGGATTTTTGATCACCAAAAGTGCAATCGCTTCTTCCTCTCTTGTTTCCTATTTTCAAAAAAGATTCCTAAGAATTTATCCTGCATATCTCATATCTTTGCTTTTGACTTGCTGTTTATTTGTACCTCTCATTGCCATTTCAAAAGATATTTTGACAACAAACTGGCTGAATATTCTAACTGAAACCGTAACATTTTTCTTTAGAAATTTATTTATTGAAACACCCGTAACCCAAATTATCAGTGTAGACAGTGGCTATATCAACGGTTCCTACTGGACATTATTGCAAGAATTTAGGGCGTATATTTTGGTTGGTGGTTTAGTTTACATTGGCTCCAAACTACCTTTTGTCAAGCAACACTTTAATATAATATTTGTTTTTTTGGCTATTTTTGTCAATCTATTTTATTTATTTGGCTCCAAGCTACCGATAGTAAGAGCTGTTTTGGACAGAGTTTTTACTGATTTTAGGTTTTTTGTTCTGTTCTCATATTTTTTGGTTGGTGGAGCATTTTATCTTTATCATAAGAATATTAATTGGAGTTTTATTAATTTTACCCTGTCAATTGTAGGAATTTTGTGTGGTTTTTACTTTGATTTATTGGCTGTATTTCTGCCTGTTTGCGGTGGATATACACTTTTATATTTATCTCAGATATTACCATTTCAAACTATTTCTAAAAAATTTGGTGATATGACCTATGGTGTCTATGTCTATTCTAGCCCTATTTTGTCACTTTTATTGGCTTTTGGTGTTACCAAATACGGATTTGAAATTTATACACTATTGGCAATCACTTTATCATTGTTGGCAGGATATCTGAGCTACCACTTGGTAGAAAAACCATTTTTGAGCCACCGAAATAAAACTTAAAACTATTAACCCAAATCTTGCCCAAACTTTATGAACTTACCCGTTGCAGGTCAATATTACTATCATTATAAACACACCAACCAAAGTATTAATAACTACGCTTATCTCATCATTTGTGTAGCCAAACACAGAGAGACTTTGGAGAATATGGTGATTTATCAACCGCTTTATGAGACAGAAGCTAACTTTTGGACACGACCTGCCAATATATGGTTTGATAACATCCAAACTGAAACTTATACTGGATCTAGATTTATCCTAATCACCGATCAAGAAATTATTAACCAACTGAACCCTAAGGAGTAAAACTAAAATAACCCTGTTGCTTTGCAGCAGCCCCTTAGTAAGGAGCAAAAATAAGAAACTAAAAACCCTCACCCGACCTCTCCCAAAGGAGAGGGGTAAAAATCAAAACTTTTTTATGAATACCACGCCAACAAACCCCACAAACTTATTTACAGAAACCGACACTCCAACTCAAGTCCGAGCCAATATATTTGAAACTTTTGCTAGTCATAGCCTCAAAATGTCCAATGAACTGTGGTTGTTTGTCAACAATTCGCACCGAGCTAGATACAAAGGAGCTGTCCTCCAAATCCGAACCAAACTACCTCAAGATATTGAAGCTCTTGGCGATGAAGAAAAACGAGACTGGATTACTGCCCAAAAACCTGTAATGGAAAGCTGGAAGCAAGAATTTGAAACTGTTGGTATCCGTGCCAAACTGGAATACCGTGGTTGTTGCGGTGAAGAATGTTTTAATTGTGAGTTATTTAAAATACTTAAAAAATAGAATATTATGAGTACATTTGATAGATTAACTACACAAGAACAAATACCGATTACTTTTGAGAATGGTGAAACTGGTAAAAATTTATGTGATAAAATGCTAAAACTAATTACTTGGCTAGAAGAAAACAGAGAAATTGTTATTCCACAAGAATTAAAAGACCTAATACAAAACTCTTTTAGACCTAGAGTTGCTAATAACAAAATTCAATTTGGATTTTTGCCACCTGATAATATTTTGACGATGAAAGAAGCTGATGTGAAATCTGCAATAGTTATTCTCAATGATTTAATTGCTAATTATTCAGAAATATTAACCAGTGGAATCCATCAGGAAACAGGTTTTAGTGTAGTTTTGTCGTATAAGGTTTGTTGCAAAGCCGACTGTTTTGGCTGTGAATTTAGATCAAGTAATTCAGATGAAACTAACTAAGAAATCATTAGTAACCCTGTTGCCTTATAACAGACTCTTTAATTAAGAGGTAAAAAACAAAATACAACTAATAGCATGGGGTTTATTTCTCCATAAAACACTAAGTTCAAATTGGCAACTGAATCAATGGCGATATAAAATCGCCTCTACGACAACTAGCTAATTAGTTTTCTAAAAAAAATATAAAGGTCAAAATCAATAACAAATATGTCCAAAAAAACTCAAAAATCTCTCATCAAACCATTCAAAAAAATTGACAAAGCCATTATCACCAATGTAAATATGTTCCTTTTGGGGCAAGAGCATTTGCGGGGTATCTTTTGGAATGTAGCCGATGTGGAA
>JAYWGE010000158.1:0-1876 GCA_043778455.1 bacterium | reverse complement strand
ATTCTCCTGACACATTTACCAACGATATTTCCCCGTGGGTGGTCATAGAGTAGCTGTAATAGTAAAGCTCAAAACACAGGTCATAGCCGAGAGTTTATTCCTCCTCAAACTCAAAATTCAAAAGACCAAACCTACTAACTTGTCATCTTGAGCAAAGCGAAAGATCCCCTCAATAATAACAATAGTTAGATTTAAGAATTATATACTTGTTCCCCACCTAAGCTTACACTAATTACTTTTCATTAAGTAGTAAATCCTTACTTTCAAAGCAATTTTGTGTGTAAGTTTGTGAATGTTGACAAAGGATTGGGTATAACTGTCATCCTGAGCAAAGCGAAAGATCTCCTCAAGTATAATAATAATTAGATTTAATAACTGTATGGTTTGGAGTGGGTCTAGCTATAACTTTAGTCTAATTCTTGACATATTTTCAAAATCTAACTATAATTAAAACATAAAAGCAAATTAACACAAATTAACACAAATTAACACAAATCAAAAACTTTAAGAAATTTTTAACTAATATTCTAGCTAATATGATCAATCACAAAAAAATAACTACAGACGCAGAATTGGAAACAGAATTAGAAAAAAAAATCAAAGCTAATATTGAAATACCTCTAGTTGGAGAGATCAAAGAGGTTGAGCAAATCTCCAAAGAAAATTCTAATACAAAAAATTCTGAAACTTTATCACAAGAATTGCCACAAATTCTTAATACAGTTAAGACGCCCAAAAATTTTAAGACTTTAGCTGTGTTTCTGTGCCTTGTTTTGATTTTGGCGATGCTGGTTATAATGTTTGTTACCACAAGATCTAATGAAAAAGATGTTCGTATCAAAGTTCTTGAAGATAAAATTAGTTCTCAACAACAACAAATTACCGACCAAAAAGAGCTCAAAGCTCAAAATACTGATTTAGAAAATCAGCTCAAACAAGTCAAAACCACCCTTTCAGACAAAAACAAATCTATAACCGAAGCAGGTAGTAAAGTATTTCAATACGAAGCCGACCTCAAGGCAAAAGACGAAAAAATTAGCGCTTTGAACACCCAACTCACAGAGGTTAAGGCTGAAAATAACCAGTTATCAGGTGAAAATGCTTCATTGTCACAAAAACTTAGCAATATTAAAAACCAAGTCGGTAGTATTTTTGGTATTAAAAACTAAACTAAAATGGCATCTGTATATTCCCAACAATCCAATAACGTCCAAAAAACTTGGATTCTAATGTTCATTTTTGTGGGTATAGTCTCTGGTTTGTGCTATGGATTTTCATATTATTACAACAATTATTTCTTTGCAATTGCGGGTATAGTTGTGTCTCTTGGGCAATGTTTGGTGTCGTATTTTGCAGGGGACAAAATTGCTTTGGCTAGTGCAGGGGCAAAACAAATAGAATATGCAGACTCTCCCCAAATTTTTGAAATGACCCAAAACCTTAGCAAAATTGCAGGTATTCCCTGTCCCAAAATCTATATCTCTGATGATCTAAGCCCTAACGCTTTTGCTTGTGGACGCGATCCTGCTAATGCTAGTATTTGTCTCAACCAAGGTATTTTGACATTACTAGACAAAAACCAACTGGAAGGTGTGATTGCCCACGAATTGTCGCATATCAAAAACCGAGATATTCTGATTATGACAACCACGATGGTGCTTAGTAGCGTTATTAGTTTTTTGGCAGATATGGGAATTAGGTCAATGATGTGGGGCGGTGGACGGCAAAACGATGATGAAGATAGAAATCCAATTTTTATGGTTTTGGGTATTATTGCCTTAATTTTATCACCAATTTTGGCAACTATTATTACTATGGCAGTCAGTCGTGAACGAGAATTTTTGGCAGATGCCACTGCTGTAACAATGACTCGTTA
>JAYWGE010000157.1:0-5195 GCA_043778455.1 bacterium | reverse complement strand
ACAGTTTGGTTATACCAACGAAAGCAAGAATATGAATGAAAGTTATGCTTTTTTCCCTGTGTTCCCTATTGAAATTTATTTAGTTGCAACAATCACAGGTTTAACCTATCCAGTAGCAGCAACAATCACAGGCTTGATCAATACAATTTTATGTTTTTGTGCGGTTTACATATTCTTCAAGATATATTTATCCAAATTTTTACCTGATCAACTTAAAAACCTTGATCGTATTTTCTTGATTTTTGCACTGTTACCCTTCAATTATTTCTTAGTTTTTGCTTATACAGAATCCTTGTTTATATTACTTTTGACACTAATTTTGACCTATTTACTTCACATCAAAACTGTCAATAAGTGGTTTTGTTTTTTGCCTACATTAGCATTTATGGCAGGTGCCACAAGAAGTCCCGGAGTTTTTGTGTCGCTACTGTTTGTGTTTATGTTTGTGCAGATCAATTTTGCCAAAAACTTGACAGATTTTATAGCTAACTGTAGACTTAATATGCAAAGCAATATTATTTTGGTTATTTCTGCTGTTGCCAATGTCTGTGGTTTGATAGCTTTTTTGTATTATGGACTACTCAAAACAGGTAATTTTTGGATTAGTAGGGATGTGCAAAAGTTTTGGGAACGGGGTAGTACCAATAATATTTTTGATGTTATTTATAACGGTTTATTTGAACTTCTAAAAAATGATGTAAACTGTATTGGTGGTGGTCATTGCTCGGCAACTTATATTTATTACTATTTAGCTTTTTTTCTTTTACTGGTTTGTCTTTGGATTTTTTACAAACACTTTCGCCAAAACATATTCAATTACAACTTTCTAATTATTTCTTTGGTCTTCACTTTTTTACCACTTACAACCAACCAACTCGTTAGTTATAACAGAATTTTTGCCGTTTCACCAATTTATTATATTTTGTTACCAATATTTTTAGTTCAGTATATTCCCAATAGGTATTACGATATTTTAATTATTTTTCTAACTACATTATATGTTATGTTTATAACACTATTTTCACTTTACTATTGGGTTGGTTGATGTGATTTATTTGTTTCACTTAAAATTATTTACCCTTAATTACTTCATATTATGCTTAATTTACCACCACAATCAGAACAATTTCAGCAATTTGCCCAACGCTCTTTTTCATCTTTTTTACACAGGTTTAACTTACCACAATTTGATATGCGTAACAACGCCTTTGATTTTTTGAGGTTAATTATGGTGGTTATGGTTATCTTTGCTCACTGTATTAACGCTAGGTATGAAGATAATCAATATCCAAAAAGTATAGTTTTCATAAATATTTGGGATGTTGTAAATGGTCTGTTTATCGGTACGTTGGCTGTTTATGGGTTTTTTATTATTTCAGGTTTTCTGATTACAGCTAGTTGGTTTAATTCCAAATCTCCGTGGGAATATATAACTAAAAGAGTCAAAAGAATTTATCCAGGTTTTCTTGTTTCGTTGTTTGTTGCAGCTTTTTTGTTTGTTCCAATTATTTATTTTATAGGTAACAAAAATGTTTTACGAGAGGCATTAGTAAATTTCCCAATTTTATTAAGACTTTGTTTAGAATATTTTTTTAGAAATATGTGGGTAGAAATATACACTCCTGACATTAAATATTTACCACTACTTAATAATTATGGTTATTCTGTAAACGGATCTTTGTGGTCTTTAATACACGAAGCTAGGGCTTATTTTGTAGTTTTATTACTAGGTTTGTTTAAGGTTTTTGACAGAAAATATTTAATATTAATAGCTTTTTTTGTCTTAAATTTGTTGTATATTGGGGGAGTTTACAATTCTGAAATAAGACTAAGTTTATCTATATTTTTCACTAATTTTGCTTTTATAGCTTTGTTCACATACTTTTTTGCTGGTGTGTCATTTTATCTTTTTAGAGATACTATAAAATATAATTGGCTTTTATTTACAATTGCTGTTATTTGTATTTCATTTTCTATTTCTACCAATAATTTTGCAATCTTTGCCCCAGTTTGCTTAACATATATTATACTGTTTTTATCCCAAGTATTACCCTTCAAAAACTTATCAAAAAAATGGGGAGATTGCACATATGGAGCTTATTTATACTCTCAAATGATACAGGTAATTTTGGTACAAACTCCAGTTAGAGATATGGGTTGGTGGTGGTTCTTTGCATTTTCTATGTTGTTGAGTATTCCAGCAGGTTACCTTTCTTACCACCTTGTAGAAAAACGCTTTTTGATTAGGAAGTCAACTATTTCAACCACTGCTATAAAACAGTAATTTTGCTGATTTTTTACCAACTGGATAGCTTCCCATCGTGGGAATTTTTTTATACCATAGTTAAACCCACTCCAAATTATACAGTTATCAAAGCTAATTATTACTGTGATTAATGGGATCTTTCGCTTTGCTCAAGATGACAGTACTGTAAATTCTTATAAACTTAGTTAATATTGACTTTGTCTCTTTTAAATTAAAAATAACTCCTTGTGGAGTCTAAAAATTAAATTTAATTTGTATCTTTTGGAGCGGGATAAGGGAGTCGAACCCTTCTCATTAGCTTGGAAAGCTAAGGTATTACCGATATACGAATCCCGCACCTATTAATAATAACAGATTACCCCAGTTTTGTCAAGTTTAGTTGCAGATTTTGTATTAGTTTTTGTTGTTTTTTTGCAATTAATTGTGATTTAACTAGGGTTTTACGATTGTGTTTTTACAATGTTGCCATTTTTTGATCAATTCTAATTTCCATATCTTTAAGAACATTCATATAGTAAATGAATGCTTGGTAGGGGCTTTGGTATGGGGAAAAATAGGCATGGATATCGCCGTCGCTCCAAAACTTGGTGCACATATAGTAAAAATGGTCGCTGGTCTGAAGTTTTCGCCAGTCTTCAGTTAGTTTGTCGTTATGTATCCGTTTAATTCGCTTTTCTAGTCCATAGATTCGCTCCAAAGCATCGTGTTGCATACCGTTGGATCGCCAAGCGGAAAGATCTCTCTCCATATCTGCCCACGAAATAAACTCAGGAATATCTACAACCTCTTTGGCTTCTAGTTTTCGGACGGCTTCGGACGGAGTCATAAAACAATTGTCAGGATTGCTCAAGATTGCTTTGGGTAAATGCTCTAAAAAGTCAAAAATACCACTATCTTCCCATTGGTGTTCTCCAAAGGTTTCGTAGTCCATAAATAGGTTAATGATTTCGCCGTGGCTACCTTTTTGGTTGGTTTTGTCTATCCAAGAGCTAAATTTGTTGGCAGTAAGTGGAAATTCGTTCCAGTTTTTATCAGAAAATCTAAAGCCAATGTCATCGGACAGTTTGTAGTTTTTGAGCAACATTTTAAGCTTGTTATTGCCGTTGTTGGTGTTGGGTCGGTACAAAAAATTAGGACTTCTGTCGCCCAATATCTTGTCAGCTCCTTCGGTGATAATACCCTTAAAGCCCATTTTTTCAATTTGGTAGGCAAGGTCATTGTTATAAATTAGCTCAGTGTTTCGGAATACTTTGGGCGACACGCCAAACAATTTTTTGACCAAAGCTTTGTGTTTGTAGACCTGATGGCGAAACTCTTTTGGGGAATAAATAAATGACAAAGAGTGATAAAAAGTCTCACTGAGTATCTCGCACCTGCCTGTTTTGACCAAGTCTTGAAAAGATTGGAGTACATCAGGGGCGTATTGGCTAATTTGATCCAAAAATACACCAGAAAGCGAAAAACTAATCTTAAACTTGGGATTTTCTGTTAACATTTTGAGAAGTAATCGGTTGGTTGGAATGTAGCACTTGTCAGATACTTTATTCAAAATTCTTTCGTTGTCAGTGTTACTGGTGCTGTGATTGTCAAAATATTCGTGATCGTTACCGATATCAAAGATTTGGTATTTTTTGACGCGATAGGGTTGGTGGACTTGAAAGTAAAAGCAGATGGCAGACATATTGACGGGTTTATTTTTGTGTTTATTTATTTTGTGTTGGGTTGTTATTATGAGTATACCCCAGATTTTGTGTCTTGTCTAATTTGGTTTTTCAGGCTAGTTTATATATCGTCATTTATGTCTAATAAATCGTATGGATTTTCAAAAAAATAACTTCCCTTGTAGTAACTATTATCGTAACCTTCACTCATAGAAATTATTTTAAGCCAAATATTTAGTACATATTTTTGGATTATGAAATAATTCTCTCAAATTTTTCTTGAATACTTTGTTTGATTTCATTTTTAATTTTTGTTGGTATTCTTTCCATGGTAGTTTTATTTTTTAATTGGATTAAGAATTGTTGCGTTTTTTAGCGGGGTATTAGTAATTTTTTGAATCTCAGTGGGTGCTGGTAGGTCGGTGTACTTTGAAAATGGTGGACAAATAGGAAGTTGTTGTGTTTTAAGTTCTTCGGGTAAATTATAAAAAACTCTTGGTGGATTTTGGTTTTGCACAAGGGTTATGTTGGCAGATTCTACTGCTTGTTGTTCAATTTTGTTAGGTGCAGTTACAGAGTAATTTGGTAAACTAAAATCTGGTAAAAGTACACTGTCTCCTTGGGCTTTATGGGTTATTTCGTGGGTTAGTATACTTTTTATTAAAATTGATCTATCATATCCAATATTACAAAATCCTTGTTGTTGATTTGGTAGGTGTGAAGTGTAGCTGAATATTGACTCATCTATTTTTTGCATTGTTTCACTTCTAATGATAAGAGTTTGATAATCTCTTTTGGATTCAGAGCTGTTACAGGCTACTGAAGTTGAAATTACACAATCAGAACTATCGCCGATTTGTACTCTATATTGTTTGCCTGTGCCAAGAACTTGAGCCAAATCTGGTCGTTCAGCAATAATTTCATTGATTGATGATTTAATGATTTGGATGTTTGTGTTTTGGTTTTCAAAGTAATTTGGGTCTGTGTTTCCTGCTGGAGCTACAAATATGACATTGGGAGAGATTTGTATATACTTTGGGTTTTGTTCATTGTTTATAATACTGTTTGGGTTGCTAAATTTTGGATTAGCTAATAAATAATCCATACTTTCTATGTATAAAAGATATAAAATAGGTGGAGAGAGTGTGGCTAAAAATATAAGAAGATCTTTTTTGGAGATTTTAGATATTTCTTCTCTCAGTTTATCAAGCTTTTCTTGGTATTTAGCCCAAATATTTGGTATTCTTTCCATAATAGTTTTATTTTCT
>JAYWGE010000156.1:0-5195 GCA_043778455.1 bacterium | reverse complement strand
ACAGCTACTTATTTGGCTCAATATTTGGCAGATTGTTTTGAGAGAATAAATTGTTTGGATAAAATACAAGGTTTTGCCACCGAATATGGAGCAGATTTTTATCAGATTGCACGGCAGACTAAGGCTTTTGAACTAATCAAAGAACCAACTATTGTCTCTAAAGAAATCCATGGAGTTGTACCATTTAGAGCAGGAGAAACACTAAATTGGAGTATTAAGTAAAAATAAAGTTTTATACCACTTCCAAGTTGCATTTAATTACTTTTCACTAAGTAGTAAATTTCTCCGTCAAAACAAGTCTGTGAAAGTTAATAAACTCCCATCAACGAAACTTCAAAACCCACCTGTCATCCTGAATTTATTTTAGGATCTAATAGCTCAAATAAAAATTAGACTTAATATTTTACAAAACAATAGAATTATCTGAAATAAATTCTCAATGACATATTTTGAGTTTATAGTAAATGTTTAGGTTGTTACTTTTTGAGTTATTGATAGAATAATTTAAGTTTTGTTGATGGGGATAATAATGTTTAGGCATACCAAATTATGTCATTTTGAGCGAAACAAAAAATCTCTTCAGTTCAGCTAAAATTAAAAACTAAAATCATAAAAATTATGCCTAATCTCAAACTTACCCCTTTTATCCCTACCAAAACTTTTTTGGAAATTCCAAGTTGTTTGTCTTATACTATTCGGGCTTTGTTTGTCGCCGCCCAAATATCAGGCGAAGTAACGATCAATAATCCGCTTCAATGCGACGATGTGGACGCCACTGTCAATATCCTCAACGAACTGGGAATTATTACCCAAAATCTTGGCGACAAAATAGTGGTCAAAGGTAATATCAACGATGTAGATCCCAATAAAGACTACAATTGTTTTGTTAATCTTAGTGGTAGGACAGCTCGATTTGCCTTGCCGTTTTTATGTATTATTGTTGGAACCAAAGTTCTCACAGGAGCTGCGCCGTTTCTCAAGCGACCAATGGGCGAACAAGTCAATGGACTAACCCAGCTCGGTGCCACAATAGAATATTTGGGTGCTGATGGCTGTTTGCCTGTACGGATTACTAGTTCCAAACTAACTGCTGGTGTGTCTCGGATGAAGGGAGAGTTGTCGGCTCAGTTTTTTGCTGGGATTATGGCAATTGCTCCTGCGGTCGGCGAGATTGTTTTGGAGGTTATTGGTGATCAGGCTAGTAAGCCATTTATTGATATGACTGTGGATGTTATGTCTCATTTTGGGGTCAAAGTAGCCAACGACAATTATCAAAAATACACCATATCTGGAGGTCAAAATTATACTGGGTCGGAATATACCGTAGAAACAGATGCGATGAGTGCTACTTATTTTTGGGGAACAGCTGTTTTGTGTGGTACTTCTTTGACAGTACCTGCTTTGCCACAAAATTCGGCTCAGGGCGATGTAAGACTTCCTCATATCTTGGCACAAATGGGTTGCGAGATTAGTTATAATAACGATAATTCTATCACAGTCTCTGCCCCCAAAAGTGGAGCACTAAAAGGAATAACTGTAGATATGTCGGCTCATCCTGACACAGCTGTAACGATTATGGTCTTGGGAGCGATGGCACAAGGTACAACCAAAATCACCAATATCGCTCACCTCAGAGCCAAAGAATCTGACAGATTAACTAGCCCTGCTACGGAATTACGCAAACTTGGTATCAATGTCGTGGTTGGAGATGACTTTATAGAAATAGAAGGAGTTGCAGGTGATATTAGTAAACTCAAACCCGCTAGTATTGACACTTATCATGACCACAGAATAGCAATGAGTTTTGCGATGCTTGGAGCAATTTGCAGTGGAATTACTATCAACGATGCCCAAGTAGTAACCAAATCCTTCCCCAATTTTTGGGACAAATGGACAGAATTTGGCGGGTTGGTAAGCGAGATTTAAGGTGATACAAAAGTGTGAGCTATATCTTCAAAATTTTGGACTTGGTTACAAGTAAATTTACTAAGGACGAGCTTGACTTTGCGACTAAACTAATTGCAACAGCCTTTCCAAAAATAAATAACCTTTATCAAAAATACACCAAACCTGATAATTCAGGAAAATATCTGATAGATGAACATTTTGACCTTGAGATTCTGAGTCAACTACCTCAAAATACCCTTGGTAAACAATACTATGATCATATTTTAGAAAATCACTTTGACCAAGATTTTTACAAAAAACAAATGTCTTGCACTGCTAATAATGTGGTTGATTTTTATAAGGTAAGAAGTATCAAAATACACGATATTTATCATGTTTTGTCAGAATTTGACACTGATGTTTTTGGCGAATTTGGAATACAAGGTATTTATCTTGGTCAGTTAGTCAATCCAGCGTCGCTGTTGGTGGTTTTTGACTCGTTTGCTCATCTTCTTATTCAATTAAATTTTGATCAAATCAGTATTCTCCTTGATTACATATTCAATGGTTATTATATTGGTAAAAAAGCTCAACCGATGGCAGCAATTGAGTGGGAAAACTATTTTGCGGAAGATATAGATGTTGTGAGACAAAAATTTAATATAAAAATAGAAAAGTTAATTTAGTGCTATTGCTATGACTTTATTGCAATATCTTAAGTTGATTTTTAGGGTAATGAGACCTAGGCTTGTTTTTATTCATTTGGCTGGGTATATGATCTTTGGCTCAAAAATACTTGGAGAGAATAACAATTTTTGGTTTTGGTACAATCTGTTTTTGGTTTTAATTCCTTACAGTGTTGTAATTTATGGTATTAATGATGTTTATGACTATGACACTGATATCAAAAACCCAAGGAAACAACAAAATTGGCTTGGTTCCATCCTACAAAAAGAACACCAAATAATAATTATGAGATCAGTCATTGGCTCAGCTTTATTTATTATGGGTTCTGCAATTTTGAGTCAAAATGTTAATTTAATATTGACATACTTAGTAATGCTTATTTTTGGTATTATTTACTCAATGCCACCAATAAAGCTAAAGACTAAGCCTTTTTTTGATGTTATTGCTAATGTGTTTATTTTTGGGTTGATACTCTTTGTTCCAATGACTAGTTCCCCTGATTATCTCCAATTTATAATCAGTAAATCTCCCCTAATTACTACTATAGCTGGTTTTTATATCTTGGCTGCTTTGGTAGATTATCAAACTGATAAAGATTGTGGCGATTCAACGGTTGCGACAAAATTAGGTTTATTTTGGACTCCTATACTTATAGCTTTACTTGTTTCTTTTAGACCTATTTTTTACCCATTTGGTAATAATATACTAAATTATACTATTTTATCTATCGCGTTTGCTTCTGGATCTCTAATCTTTTTTCAAAATACCAAACTATACAATAAATTAGTATCTACTATAATCAATATCATATTTTTAATTGCTATTGTTAGTTTGGCTGTTACAGGTTTTTCAAATATAATCTCAAGATATAGCTAAACTCAACCCAAACTGTACAATTATCAAGTCAAAATTTATCACTAAAGTTGAGGTAATCTTCCACTTTGCTCAAGATGACAGTTACCATAAATCTCTATAAACATTAGTCAACATTTGTGGGTTGTCAATGTTGTTTTTTTTATGTGAAAATTTTTGAATTTGAATTAAAGTTTTAAAATTTGACTAGACATATAAACTGAGGTATACTTGTATTATAATCCATTTTACAAACTAAAATCATCACCCAAATTCTCTCAAGTGAGAGGGGTACAAATAAAACATAAAACATAAAAATATGACCCACAATTATTTTGATAGGGTGGCCACCATACCTGCCCACATCCAAAAAGACAAATTACTTATCAGGTTATTTCAAAAAACTTTTAGAAACAAAAAAATTCAGATTTTGGCTACTGTGTTTGGTATATTTACTCTGATTACTACAGGAATGTTGGTTGTAAATGATACTAATACCTCCAAAAATGCTTTTGCCAACTCCAGTTTTATTTCTTCCACTCCTGCAACTGGTATCATCGCAACTATGGACAGTTTGTTGCCCAGTGGTATTACCAAAAACTCCGGAGATACAATAGAATTAGCCTTAAACCTACAAAATACTGGCACAAAAGACACTTTGACAGAGATTGTAATTGATATTTATAACACCAAAGATACCGTCAAATGGAACACCGCCACTCTCAAAAAAAACTCAATTGGTAGTTCTGATGGACATAGTTTTGTTTTGCCCAATTTAGCATCGTCTGAAAAAGCTAAATATATCCTCAAAGGTACGGTTGGAAACAATGATGCCAAAAATATTGCTATAATGACTCGGGTCAAATATACCACCAACGACAGCGCCAAAGAAATTACTAGTAACAGGGTTTTTGTAAGTCTTGATAATTCTATCAAAATTGAGCAAGATGCTAGTCTCAAAATCAATAAATTGGAATACAAATCTGCTGAAAAATTGCTTTTTACTGTAGCCAAACCTACCAATGTGCAAGAGGAATGGCCGGGTCAAATCACAATCAACGATAAAAATACTGGCAATATTGTTGCCACTGCTAGGTGTGAAATTTTAGCTAAAGAATTGGAATGCAAAGGCGAAATGCTAAATCTTGTTAGTGGTAAATATTCCGCTGTTTTTATGATCAACGACATGCAAAAAAGTAACACAATTGAATTTGCTGTCAACGGTGTGGATACCAACAATGCAGTTGAGGTTTTTAAGAAGTTTAAGGTCGGCAGATAATAATTTTGCGTGTTTTTATTGTTTTACTTCTTCTCTTTCTTCTTATTTTACACCACTTTTTTGAATTAATGCCAAAAATCTTTTGTAAGCGTCCATTGTTTCTTGTTCCAAACCATCAAATCTATCAAAAATACTAGCATCATTAAAATGGCTTACAGCGTACAATCTCGCTGCCATATAGGGGTTTTTGTTACTAATTATATTGATCAAATACCTAATTAATTTTGTTTTAGATTCTTGCAACATAAGACTTTGGTCAAGATGTGTATTGCTGTTTTTGTCGCTTTTGTTATGAAAGTTTTGAACCAAGATTTTGGCAAGTGAGTTGGCTAGACTATCTGAATGGGTAGGGTGGTATACAGTATGGTCATCATCGGTGGTTAGGGTGTTGGTGTTGGTCGGCATTTTGGACAGGGCTTGGGTTCGCCTAGCTTTTTTGGAAAGTCGGATTTTGGTGGCACTGCTAGGTTTGTTGGAAAAATTGGCTGAG
>JAYWGE010000155.1:0-1880 GCA_043778455.1 bacterium | reverse complement strand
TCGTTTTTGAGCTTATAATTAAGGTTATTTTCACTGGTGGCGTCGCACAGTTTACATTTACCAATAATCGTGTGATTTTGTGATTGGGTATTAAACCCCACAGCTACCCGACCATCAAAAACATAAAGTTTGCCAACAAAATCTTGATTTGGATATTGTTCCATATAGGAAACTATTCCGCCTTCCAGTTGATAAACATCTTTAAAACCATTTTTGAGTAAGAAACCACTGGCTTTTTCACATCTAATTCCACCTGTACAAACCGTAACAATCGTCTCGTTTTCTAACCCTTCCAAAAGGGGCAAAATGGTAGGCAAATCACGGAAATTAGTCATATTGATTGACAAGATTGACTCTACATTAGACAGGGTGTTTTTTTGAGTTACAAAATGCCCCAACGCAAATTCAAAATCATTTCGCATATCCACAATATAAAACTTTTTGTTACCATAAATCCATTTATTTAACTCATAAGGTTTAAGATATTTACCAGTAACTCCGTTATGTGGACCTATTTCGTATCTATCTTCAATATTAGTTGAGACGATTTCTTCTCTGACTTTAATAGATAATTTGGGGAATGCAAAGCCTGTGCCAATAGATTTTTTCCAGTGAATACCTTCAAAACCAAGCTTGGCGTCCATTCTTTTGATATATTTTTGGGAGTTGTCCAAACCGCCTTCTAGCGTAGCATTAATCCCCTCAGCTCCAACCAATATTCTACCTGTCAAACCCAATTCGTCGCACCACGCTCGTTGTTGAATTGCAAACTTATGGGTATCAGTAATTTTGGTGTATTTATAAAACAGTAAAACTTGAAAATTCTCATCAAGAGGCAAAATAACAGGAATATTGCTTTTGTAGATTTTGGGAGTTGGGTGTGTGTTTTTGGGAATATTTGGTAAATTTTGGGGCATTTTATGTTGAGAGTGTATTGACAAAGAGGTTATAAAAAATTAACAGGGTTATGGTTAAATTATGTTGGGGTTATGGTTTTTTGTCAAGACGAGATTTTTTGTTTTGTTTTTTGAATTAAATTGTGTTGACTAAATCTCAAAACTTGTTTATACTTAAACTATGATTAATCTTGTTTTTACTACCAAAAATCTTGAAAAACTTGCTTTTTTAATTGTTCTAATTTTGGTCTTTGTAAGTATTGGTTTTTATGTGGTTGAATATTCTCATCCCCGCACTGCCACCGCTCCACAAACATCCATTAATTCATCAAAATCAGTAATTGCACCCAAAATCAATCTACTATTTGACAAACTGGAACTTGCCATTACCCCCCAAGACAGAAAAATTGGACTGATGAACAGGCAAGAACTTTGTGAAAACTGTGCAATGTTATTTGTATTTGAAAATAGTGAGCTTAGGTCGTTTTGGATGAAAAAGACACTGATTCCCCTAGATATAGTTTTCATAGATGAAACTGGCAAGATATTAAACATAGAAAGAGGAGAGCCACTGACAGAAACTCCAACAGTAGACTCCAAGGGTCAAGTCAAATATGTTCTTGAGATGTCGGTCAATAACCCCTACACCATCAAAGAAAATGATATTCTTGATATCCCAAAATTACTTGCCAGTGGAGTAAAAATTACTAACCAACCTCTTGCCAAAAGTTAAAAAACAGGTCGTAGCGGAGGCGTTTGTCATTCCATAAAAAACTAAACCAAAACTATAAATTATCAAATCTAATTTTTACAGTAGTTAAATAGATCTTTCGCTTTGCTCAAGATGACAGCTCTTGTAAATCTCTATAAGCTTGACGAAATTAATTTAGTTATTTTAATTTGTAAAAAATACTTAGCAAAACTCATAATCTATGCCCGAATTACCCGAAGTAGAAGCCCTAAGACGAAGTTTGGAAAAAGTAT
>JAYWGE010000154.1:0-5211 GCA_043778455.1 bacterium | reverse complement strand
TCATTGTGCCTACGGTTATGGAGTAAGTTCCATCTTGGTTAAGTGTCCAACCAGCGTCGCTGTTGGCGACATCAAATGTAGTGTTGGCAGGTAGGGATACTGTGATCACTGTGCCTGTAGATACGGCATCACCAATGTTTTTGGCAATAACGGTATAAGCAATACTTTCACCAGGAACTACTACGGTTTTGTTATCATCAATAGTTACAGTTAGGTCAGGAGCAGTAATTTTGATTGTATCACTAGCAAGAACCTCGTCGTATTTTTTATTTTTGTCTACTGTGCTATAGTATTCGGAAATAGTAGCGATGTTGGTAATTATTTCATCAGCTGTTACACCAGCGGTTAGCTTGATTTTGAATGTCAAAGTGGCTGTAGCTCCAGCAGGTAAATTTCCTCTATAAGTTACCATACTTGGGACTGATCCATCAAAGATTAAATTAGTATCTGTGGATGTGTTGATTATTGAGTTAAATTTAGTTGGATCAATTGGATCGTTGACTACTACGCCATATGCTGTAGCGTTTCCTTCGTTTTTGACTGTCAAAACAATGTTGGCAGTATCGCTCACTGTACCTGTAGTCTCAATAATATCTTTGATTAAAGTTAATTTTGGTTCTGCAATGGTAACGGTGATTGGGTTAGATCCAGTTTCTTTTGTGTTGTCTGATTTGACTGTGGCAGTGTTGGTTAGTGTGGCACCAGAGATATTTGCAGGATTACCTGTTGCTCTTGCGTCTATGCTAATTACAAAGAAGTCGTTAGTGGTATCATTGTCCGCTGTGTTGGTGATTTTGTCAAAGGCAATATTTAGTGTAGTGCCATCGGTTCCGCCTGTGATAGTTTGGGTACCAAAAATAATATTAGACGCATTTGTTATGTTGATACTTCCTGGGACATATTCCATTCCAACAGGTAAATTATCAGTAATTACAAAATTTTTATCGCTTCCTTCTACTAATTTGACAGTTAGTTTGTAGGTAGCTTTTTCGCCAATAGAAATCACATTACCAATAGTTGATGTGTCGCTTGTCGCTGATAATTCTTTTGTGATACTAGTTTCATTTTTGGTTACAAAAGTCGCATCGGAACTAGCAGAATAGTCATTGAGACTTCCGTCATTTAGCACTCCATCGCTACCTGATCTTGTTTCATCAGAGTTAAATGAGTTCCACTTTAGTTCTGCTGTGTTTTTGACTGTTGAGACAAAGTTTTCTGCATTGACAATAGTGCCACTTATCTTAATTGAGAGAGTCTCTCCGAGTTTTAGCAGTCTGTCTGTGATACTAATTGAGTTACCGCTGATAGTCACATCAGCACAAGTCAATGGAGTTGTTGCTCCTGAAGTTACAGATTCGCATATTACATTTTCAAGATCAGCAGGAACGATATCGTTAATAGTTACATTATGAGCATCGCTGGTACTGGCTTTGGCGTGGTTAATATCTAGGCTGTAGGTTATTTTATCCCCAGCATCCATGGTAGTTGGGTTAACGATAGTTTTGGCTATTTCCAAAACAGGTTCTACCACATTGACGATAGTTGTAATTGGTGATTGAACCAAAATTGGATTACCTTTTCTGTCATCGTATGTTAGACTAGCAGGATTTTTGTAGGCGGTACCGTCTTGGTTGGATGGAATATTTTCTACCAAAGCTACAATACTGAGGACAAATTGATTGCCTGTAGTACTTGGTGTAGCTTTTACAATTGTATCTCCAAATTTAAAATCAATAGTTCCATCAGGGTTAATTACCATGCTAGGTTGATTGATTTGACCGTTAAAATCACTTGTCAACAAGCCATTACTAGCTCCTGCTTCGGTGATAATTGAGCTGCTGAGGTACCTAAGACCTGCAGGTAGGTAATCTTGGATATGGAGATTTGGGGTTAGACCTTCGGGCAAAGTAACGATTAGGTTAAAAGTTACAGTTTCACCGACTGTGTAGGTTGGATTGATGGGTCCTTGTGTAATAGTTGGAGCATCTGTGGTTACTTTTGTACTAGCTTGGCCACTATAGTCATTTAGTGCGCCTGCAACTTCAGATCCATCTCGTCCACCACCTGTGGTGCCTGTAGCTCCAGAGACAGAACCTGTTGGGTTATTTTGAGTTCCTGTTCCGCTTGGAATAGAGCTATATTTGATATCTGTGTTGTTTACAATTCTTGTTCCAGCTGGAACAGACACCTCTACTTTTCCTTTGATAACAATGGTAATAGATTCACCTGGTAAGAGTTGGTTAAAAATAAGATCTAGGCTTTGGGAGGTGCTATTGTTGACAACTTGTGTGCCATTTGGCATTGTGATAATAATATCAGTGTTTGGATCAATATTTTCTAGGTTTTCCAAAACATCTTTTACATTAATGTTAAATGCAGGTGAAGCGTTGTCGCCTGTGGCTGTGTTGCTAAAAGTAATTGTATATTCTAGTGGATCGCCAGCGTCGCGTGGAGTAGCAGTAATGGCTGTGGCTAGATTATTTATTACGGGTTCAGCTACGCCAATGGTTTCATCGTTACTAACAATAGGAGCGTTGCCATTTAAGGTTACAGAAAATGTATTAGTTAATTTGGTTGGGGTACTGTTGACATTTGTGTTGTTGAAGGCTTGGTTACTATTTGTGTTTAATACTTTAGCGTTAAATTCAACTATGATATACTCATCATTAGCGTCGCTATCTTGGTTGCTAATTTTCCCAAAGTCAAAGGTTACAGCAACACCGTCACCTGTTCCACCAGAGATATTAGAGGTTGGAATTACGCAAGTTGGAGTAACAGTTGGGCTGGAGCCATTTATGTTACAATTTGGCATAAATGTAGTTACTCCTTTGTCAGAAACTGTGGAATACTTGGTTGTACCGTCGTTAACAAACTCCATTCCAGCAGGAATATTATCAGTGATTTTGAGACCGCTATTTGTAGATTCAGGTATTTTGACCACTAGAGCATATCTGACTATTTCTCCAATAGTTACTTTTTCTTGTCCGTTGACTACTCTTGTAAGTGGTTCAGAAGTAGAAATCAATGATTTGACAGGAACAATAGGATTGATTTTTATATCTATATTGTTTTGGCTGTTATAGTCATTTACACTACCTGCACCAGTTCTTTCTACAGAATTTGGATCAAAAGTAGAAACAGGAGTGCTAACCAAAATTGGTAGTGATGTCCAAGTTGTTTTAGCTTCGTTGTTAATAATTTGGAGGGATTGTACACCTGTGTTTACAGTTGCTTTGAAGGTAAGAATAGCTTCTTGACCAAGAGCAATATTATCATATTTGACAGAAATAGTCTTGGTAGTTGTATCGTATGAGAAAACTCCTCCCGTAGCGGTGCCTGATAGAATATTTGAGCTTGGTACAAAAGTCAAATTGTTAGGTATTTGATCTGTCATTACTGTATTGTAGGCATTACTATTGCTGACCACATTATGAGACAATTTGATAGTATAAGTAACAATATCACCAGCATCTACAGAAGTGTTATCTACTGTTTTGACTGTATTTAATCTTGGTTCAACAATTTTGACAGAGTCAGACTTGACTTCACTTTTGTTGATAGATTGATCGGTGGTTAGTGGGTCTACCCAAGTTAGATATACATTGTTATATCGCTCTGTGTCTCTGATATTATTTGCTTGGTTGACCACCACGGCTGTGTATTCAAAAGATAGAATTTCAGGTTTGGTGTTATCTGTATTTCTGTTGGTTGTGTCTCCGATATCAAAAGTTACAGTTTTGCCAGTATTGGTTACAACTGCTCGGGAGCAAAGGGTGTTAAACGCTCCGCTTGTAGCTGTTACATCAGTGGCGTTATTGATATTTGAGTTGGTACAACTGACAAAAGCCAAGCCATCATCAAGGATATCTACGAGTTTCATTTTTGGAATAGTTCCCTCAGGGAGTTCTACATCAATTTGGTATTTAACCTGTTCACCAATAGCTACATTGTTACCTGTGGTACTACCTTCGGTGGTGCTAATAATTTTTTTGGTAAGTTTTGGTGGTTTAACATTGACAGTGGCAGCTGTGTCAGATGGGTTTCTGTAGGCTAAGTTGAAGCCATTTGGGGTGGTTGTGTAGTTGGTCAAGGTAGCTTTATTGATGATACTTTGATTTGGGATTACACCAGCACCAATTGTGGCATCGTAACTAATAATTACTATGTTTTTACCATTATTGGCATCATATTTAGTAAGTTTGGCTTGGGTTGAGCTTGGATCTATGAGTTTGATACCTTGGTCGTGGAATCCACTACCTAGTTTTACATAATCAGTCCCTTCGTTGAGTACTGTGCCATCGCCTAGGGTAACACAATAGTTTCTTGGGTTGATTAAATTGGCAGGTAGTGTATCTTTAGCAGTTACGGCAAAGGCACCATTTTTACCTGTACCTAGATTTTCCAAAACTACGGCATATCTCAAGTTATCACTAGCGTCGCTGTTTTTAAGGTTGCTATTAATTGGATTTGCGAGTAAACCTGCGGAGTTGATTGTGCCAGAAAATCTTGAACAACCTGTAGTATTTGGAGCAGTAAATGGTTTTGGACTGTTTGGAGTTACAGTATAAATAGCACCTGGGTTATCAGTTCCAACAATACCTTTGGTGATATTAATTTTTGGCTCAGTGATATTAATGTTAATAATCGCATCTGCGGTTTGAGACACACCGTTGGTAGATCCACTAAAAGATCGCACTTGGTTAGTGATTGGGACACCATCACCAATAGGGTCGGTTCCAATAACACCTGTAAGCAAAATATCTATTTTGGAAGCTGTGTTGGTTGTGTCCTGATAGTTACCAAAGTCAAATTTGATACTGTTAACGCTATTGTCAAGACTAACGGTTGGGGTTATGATTCCAGAAGGTCCAAAAGTGTGAGTTGGTCCAAATTTTGTTTGGTTTCCAGCAGGGGGTGTGGCGTTGATGCCTGTGCCAAAGTTAGTGCTAAATGTACTGGATTTAAACACAGGAAGTGGTAAATAATCTACCAAAGAAAAAGCTTGGACATCGCTTAGTGGTAATGTATATTGCAAACGGTAAGTAACAGTGTCGTTGGCTGATAAGTTGGGAACTGCTCCATATTGGGCAATATTTGTATCACCATTAATGGCATAAATAGTTTTTGTAAGTGTTCCACCTGCTGTCATTATACTAACTTCTGTAGAGTCGTTTTGGCTGGAGCCAGTTTTGACCAAAGTTGTATTGTTTA
>JAYWGE010000153.1:0-1898 GCA_043778455.1 bacterium | reverse complement strand
CAATTTACAATAATAGGTTTTTTATAAATAAACACGAAAACGATAAAATGGCTTGACAGGTTTAAATTTGTTGTACATAATTGATATTAATTACCTTGATATTTATCCCAAAATTTAACCAAATATTACAATAGCATTCTTATGAATACACCACACAAACCTATTCCAAAACTCAGTCTCAAATTTAACCTTAAACCTAAGTTCAAAGCCGTCTGTGTAGCCATTTTATTTTTATTAGTAGTTGGTGGTGTCAGTGCTAATTTTATTTTTCAAAACATCCAAGTCCAAGGAGCTTCGTTGGCAGCTGTTTCTTCCTCCACAACAAAAAAATCAACCAAAACTCAATCTAGTGCCACCCCAATTGTCAAAGTTCCCCAAAATCCCACCATTTTTCAAGCTCCTTACATCAGTGAAGTTTGGTATCAATCTCCTAATTTTAATGGTAATTGTAATTACTCTAATTTTAAGTGTACACCAGATGTTTGGATAGAATTACATAACCCTAATTTATTTAGTTTGGACATTTCGGGTTATAGTATTAGTTATTTTGATTATAATTGTAGCGTCAAAACTAATCTCTGCCGACCGATTATTCCTGTTGGTACCAGTATTCCTGCCAACGGTTATCTAGTCTTACAAAATAAATTTGGGACGGTGAGTAACACAACCTCTGCCCTATTTGGGATTTTAGATCGCCTAGATGTAATTCACCAAAAAATTTCTTTATTTACAACCGCCAATGGTATTGTGGACTATCAAAAAACTACACTGGGACTAGATATTTTAGATGAAAATGGAAGTAAACTAGATACTATGGTCTATAGTCTACCCAAAAATACCACTAAGGAATTTAGATCTTTACAAAGATGTAAGTTAAATAATAGTTCTAATAACGATGGTAATTTTAAAATCACCCAAACCCAACAATCACTTGGAACGATAGAAAAATATCAGCTTTTTGCTACTCCAAATACCAATTATTGCGAAACAGAAACTGCCCAAACTAATATTATTTCGCTCGTCGTTCCGACAGTTATTCCACCAACTATTCCACTTTCCAGTCCTGTTCAAAATCTAGCTCAAAACCCTAGCGTAGCTTCCAACCAAAGTCAAATAAACCCTCAAACCAATCCTCAAGCTAATGGTCTAAATAGTAACTCAAACAGTCTAAATCCTATTCAAAATCCAGTGTCAGACCTAGTACCAAACCCTGTTCTTGAACCTGCTTTAAGTTTGAAATCACAAGAAAATCTGCAAGAAACTACTCAAAAAGTAATTAATAAAAACACTGAAAATACCAATCAAATAGACACAAAATTGGAGACAAAATTAAGCACAAACTCATTCAAATCTACAATAAATTCTAGTCCAAATTCTAACGTAAATATCAACCAAAACAATTTTCAAAACAGTCTAAATATTAGTTCAGTTGCTTACAAACCTTTTATTGATCTGGTTAGTCTAAATAACCTAAATTTTGTTTCAGATATTCAAAATAGCAACATAAATAATTATCAAAACTTAGCACAGATTAATTCTCAGAACCAAACTCAAGCTAGTTATTTTACTAATTTTGTCAAAAGTGGCAATATTTATAATACTCAGAATCAAAACACAGATCAAATTTTTACCTTAAAAAATATTTCAAACTTGGCTCAAAATAAATCTAAACCAACCAACCCAAGTACTCAAACTATTTGGTACAACTCTGCCACATCCCAAAAAATTACCTATGTGGACAGTAACAACCAAACCCAGACCACCCAAGTAGACAGTTTTAGTTTTAGAGCTAGTTTTATTTACTTTAATGTGATTATAATTTTATTTTTTGTAGGTAAGATATTCAAAAATAACTATAAACACACTATAGAATTATTACAATCTTTTCAAAATATTTT
>JAYWGE010000152.1:0-5273 GCA_043778455.1 bacterium | reverse complement strand
AAAGTTAAACAAATTCAAGGTAGTTTTCAAATTGGTATGACTACTAATGAGGAAAGGTATCTTCAAATCATCAAAGTCTGGAGAGAATCATCGGATATAATATCCAAAATGACTGAAAAAGCTATGGAAGAAAACAACAATGTTGGTATTATGATTAGATCTGGTGCTAAAGGTAATGTTTCTCAGCTTAACTTGATTGCTGGTATCCGAGGCTTGTCTATGACCGCTGCTGGTAATATTATTGAGCTTCCTGCTCAGCATGGTTACCTAGAAGGACTTACAGGTTTGGAGTACTTTATTTCTATGAAAGGTCAGCGAAAAGGTCAATCAGATATTTCCCTTAGGACAGCTGATGCTGGATATTTGACTCGTCGTTTAGTAGATGTAGCTCAGTCTATGGTTATCAATTTTGAAGACTGTGGCACTGTTGAAGGTGTAAGATTGACTCAACAAGATGCCAATAAGTATGGTAAGAGTCTTTATAATATAGAAGGTAGACTCTACGGTCGGTATTTACTTAAAGATGTAATTTTAAATGATGAAATTATCGCTAAAAAAGACGATTATGTAGATTTTGAATTACTCAAAAAATTTGAAGATAGTCAAATAAAAGAGTTTTTTGTAAGGTCTCCAACTAAGTGTTCTTTGCACCGTGGTGTCTGCCAGAAATGTTATGGCGTAGATTTTTCCACTCATCAAGCAGGTGCTTTGGGTACTCCTGTTGGCATCATTGCAGCTCAGTCTTTGGGGGAAAACTCCACCCAGCTTACTATGGATCAAGGTAAACACGGTAAGGGTCTTTTGAAATCTGACATTACCGAAGGGCTCGGTCGGGTAGAAGAAATTTTTGAGGTACGATCACCAAAATATCCCGCACCTTTCTTGGTTTCTGATGGTAGAATAGAAAAAATTGAAGGTTCTGTAGACGAAGGTTTTAGTATTACCGTTAGCAACAAAATCTTGATGATGGCACTACCATTTGATCCTCAAACTGATATGTTATTGGTACAAGATGAGGACAAAATCACCAGCGACAACAACCTAATAGTCAAACAAACAGGTGAAATAGTCAGATCAACTATCTCTGGTATTGTCAAAAAAACCAGTAACCAAATCATTGTCTCTCAAGCCTCTGCTGAAGTTATTGAATTTAAGACCGAACCTGGCTATTATCTCAAAGTCCGTGAAGGTGACATTGTTCGAGCAGGTCAACCTTTGACTGACGGATCGTTTAACCTCCAAGAATTAATGGACAAACTGGGTTATGACATCCTTCAAGAATATATTATATCTCAATTGATTGGTATTTATTCCGAAAATGGTATTTTGGTCAATGAAAAACATATTGAAGTCATTGTCAAACAAATGTGTGGACGAGTCCAAGTGGAAGACCCTGGTAATACTGACTTTATTGTTGGAGATTTAATCCGATATTCTGTCCTTATTGGTATCAACAAAAAACTACAAGCTGAAGGCAAAATTCCTGCTACTTTTAAGCGAACTGTTACAGGTATTTCCCGATCATCCTTGATCACTGACTCTTTCCTATCCGCTGCCTCTTTCCAAGAAGCAAGTAAAGTTTTGGTAGAAGCTGTAATTAGTGGACGACCTGACAATTTGTTGGCCCTCAAAGAAAATGTAATCTTGGGACAACTCATCCCAGCAGGTACTGGTTTTAAGCCAATGGATCCAAATATAATAGAAATAACCGAAGAAGACTTTGTAGAAGAAGCCGATTTGGTAGAATAGATTTGAAGTATTCTTAAATTAGACATCTTTCCAAATAAAATACCCTCTAAGATAAAAAACTAAATAGCACAATAATAATCTCTACCTTACTAAGCGAGCACCCAACTTATTAGGGTGAGTTAATATAGCTTTAAACCTCACCTCTCCTACAAGAGAGATATAACTCCGTCGCGTTGCAACAGCCCCTTAATAAGGGGCAAATTTAGTGATTATATTTTTATTAATAAGTGTTTTTATTTGGATTTTTAACTTTTGCCAAGAGTTCTCAATGGCATATTTGGACTGCACAGTAAATGTTTAAACTGTTGTTTTAACTTGACTAAATTTAGTTTTTTGAGGTAGGATTAATAGTATGACCCAAAACATTATCCAAAATGAAAAGCAGATTATAACAGTAAACCAAAACGAAGAGGAACAGCTAGAGCAAAATAATAGCAACACAACACAAGAAAGTAAAAAAATTACACCAAACAAACTAGTAGAAAACATATGTTTTTTGAAAGAATATGTCACAAATTTTTTTTCTAATTATGGGTTTTTTGCAATTGCAATACTGTTGACACTGTACATAAAATATTCTTTTTTGGAATGGCAAACAGGTGATTTTAATGGTTTTATCAAAAACTGGTATAGTTATTTTGGAGCTAATAATGGTTTTTATGCCTTCAAAGATAGTTTTTATGACTACACTCCGCCTTATTTGTACCTTTTGTGGATAGGAACTTTGGGTAATTTTGAACCATTATATTGGACAAAAACTGTGTCAGTTTTTTTTGAATTTGTAATGGCATTTTTTGTAGCCAAAATCGTACTATTAAACCAAACTTCAGACTCAGATCAAGTATCAAATCAAACCTCAAACCCAAACTTCAGACAGATTAAAAATTTGTGGCAATACAGTTTTGTAGCAACACTTTTACTTCCTACTGTAGTTATGAATTCTAGTCTTTGGGGTCAGTGTGACTCAATTTACGGATCTTTTGTGGTGGGTTGTTTATATTTCTTGATAAAGAAAAACTGGCTTGGTATGACACTTTGCTTTGCAATCGGAATAGCAATAAAGCTTCAAACTATATTTTTTGCTCCTGTTTTATTGGTGATGGTGATGGTGGGTTACTTACCGTTTAGATATTTAGTAGGCACAGGTGTTGTGACAATATTAATTTATTTTTTGGCTATTTTACCTGCTTATTTGGTAGGCAGACCACTTTTGGACACAGCTCAAACACGAGGCTTATTGACCATTTATACCAGCCAATCCAACACTTACAAAAGTTTGACTATGGGATCTGCTGCGACTATGTACCAGTGGATTAAAGATGAACATTACAGGTTTTTTTATAAGGCAGGACTTGGTATAGTTTCGGTAGCAACTCTTTTTATAGTTTGGCTCAGTTCCAACATCAACCCAAATCTAAAAAATAGACTAAAACAAGGTCAAAACACAGATTTTATTGTCAAAACAGCTATGTTATCAACTATTTTGGTGCCGTTTTTTTTACCCAAAATGCACGAACGCTATTTTTTTATAGCTGATGTAATCTCAGTTATTTATGCCTTTTATTTTCCCAAGAAATTTTGGGTTGCCTTAGCCGTAGTTAGTGCCAGTACATTTGCCTATTTTGGCTATTTACTGGGTACAGACAAACTCCCAATCTATCTCAACCCTGCAGGTCTTAGCGTTATTATGTTTTTTGCCCTAGTTTTTGTAATGCAAGACTGGATTAAAGATATTTTTGTAACGAAATAAAAAATAAAAGTATACTCGTTCCACCAATAACTATCCAAGACTTACTCCACAGAAATGCTTTGAAGCTAAGAAATTTACTTACTTAATAAAAAGTATTTGGGGTAAGTCAATAGGGTATAAATGTAAATAAATTAACTAAAACACACAAACTTAATACCCCCACTAATGTCTATTTTTAATAATAAAGCTACAAACTATCTTACAAACTATCTCCAAAAAAGTTACAACAACACTCCCAAAATACCAATTTGGATTAATATTATACTGATTTTATTAGCAATAATTTTGTCGATCCTAACCTTACCAAACATCAACAACATCAATATCCAAAACAACATTGGCGAAACCAAACACCTCAGTTACAACCAACAAGTGGAAGATTTTGGTGATGATTATACTATCGATTTTGAAATTAAACAAAGCTGGTACACCCAAAAAAATTTTGATTTTTATGTTTCCAATTGCTTAGAAAAAGTCATAATTCAAGGTGATATTGTCCTTGGTCAAAAAAGCCAAACCTCATATACAGATGCCGATTGCTATGGTAAAGCCTCGTTTGTAATTGAAAACACAGATCCTGAAACTATTACTGTAACAGTAGTAGCCAAAAACTTAAATAGCCCACTGGTTATTTTTAGACCAACTATTGCCAGTTGGCAAGGCTTGTTATTATTGATTTTAATTATTATTAATCTAGTTATCCTGATTGCAAATTTGTGTAAAAAATTTAATCTTGGAGTTGGAGTTTGGGTAGTTTTTCTACTTAGTGTTTTACTTCATATTCACTATTTGGGCTACACGGTCGCTAATGACAGGAGTTATGACATTTTTTTTAGCGGTGGACATTTGGACTACATCAAACACCTTGTCAACACTTGGACATTACCAGATCCAAACACAGGCTGGGAGACTTTTCAACCACCACTTTATTATATTTTGGCAGGAATAGTTTGGTCAGCTTTTGGGAATATGGCGGGTGGAATGTTTGCCTTGCAGGTTTTGTCCTTGATTTTGTTTAGTGTTTTTTCCTGGTTTGGAATCTTGATTTTACAAACATCTCTCGACCCTTTCAATCTAAACTCTAACTTAAACACTGATAATAGCCCTGACAAAGATACTAAAAATGACCTTAAAAATGTTTCCAAATACTTCCTCTTGGCTTCTGCTCTGTTCTTATTTATTCCATCTGGTACAATCCACTCCATCAGACTTGGCAACGATGTCCTCCAATACCTCACATACACTATCGCTTTATATTACACAATTCTGATTTGGCAAGATTTAACTACCAGTCCAAGTCTCAAAAAAAACCTAATTTTTGGTAGTATTGCTATTTTTACAAGTATTATCACCAAATCCAACGGACTAATCATTGGGCTAATTTTACTCATCACCCTTGCCATTAAGTTTCAAAAAACCCTCAAACAAACCATCCTAAAAACATATGTTTTTGCAATTCCAATTTTGACTATATTACTAGGTATAAGCATCAATTTTGGACGAAATATCATCGCCAACCCTACCAATACCAGCAAATGGATAGTCTCATCCGTAGATACAATTGACCCACTTTTGGCAGGAACTAATAGTTGGTATACATATTTTATTTTTCATTTTGAAGGTTTTTTGACCCAAAGCTTCACAGACACTCGGTACGATGATGCTCGGAATTATTTTTGGACATTTTTACTCAAAACTAGTCTCTTTGGTGAATTTAAGTTTTATGATTTTATTCAACCAGAATTAGCCCTAATTATCAGTTGGTTATGTCTCA
>JAYWGE010000151.1:0-1910 GCA_043778455.1 bacterium | reverse complement strand
TTAGGCTCTAAATCAGATTTAGAATTAAGTTGGTCTTGTTGGGGCATTATATTTTAGCTTTGGTTTTCTTAAAAATTACCCCTTAATAAGGGGTTGTTGCAACACAACGGTATTACAAATAATTGAATTTGAGCAATAGAAATTGAGGTTTTTAGGTTTGAATAAATTCTACAGCAATTCTCCTACTAGCCACAATTTTGAGGACAGGAATTTCAACGATCAATATACCTTGGCTGAGACTAGCTTTGACTTTGGCAACATCGAGATTTTCATTGATAGTCAATTCTCTAAAGAACTCACCCCAAACGCATTCTTCCAAAAGGACTTCGCCGTCGGCTGAATCATATGGCTTTCTTCTAAAGCCTTTGATGGACAAAGTGTTGTTTTCAATGGTGATGTCTAGGTCACCATGCGCCACTCCTGCTACTGTGGAAACCACAAAAATAGATTCGGTTTTTCGGTAAACATCAACCGTAAGCTGAGGAACTTCTTCTGGTTTCCAAGCTGTACTAGGGGTTGGATTGGTGGTTTGGATATTTTGGTCAACGGATACTTGAGGCATATAGTTAGAATTTTAAATGGTTTTTTAGATATTTTGTTTTTTAGCTTTTGGTGATGGAGATAAGTATTCCACCAACGATCAATATTACGGTTAGGACAATTATGATGGTTTTCCAATTGCTATTTTGAGATTCCACTGCCGCTACCTGAGCTTTGGTAGAGAGGTTAGGTTGGTATTGAATTTTGATTTTGTCAGTAGCTTCGGGCGACAGTTTTTCATAGTTGGCATTGACCAACTGCACTTTGACTTCTTTTTCACCTGATTCTGTGGCGGTATAACCCAGTTCTTTGAGCGTAAAATCTTTTTTTTGCCACATTGTATTTAGGGGCGCATTGTCTACAAATATCTGTAAAAATCCTTCTTTGTTGGATGGTTGAGAGATAGATTGGATAGGAGCTTTGTTTAGAACTGTAAAATTTTGGTAGTCAATATAAAAAACCTTGTCTTCGTTGACTGCTATGTTGGTTGAGTTTTTGACAGGTTCAGTGATGTTGACAATTGGTAAACCCACATCTGTTGTTTTGTCAAAATTAGTAATGATACCAATTGAAGTTTCGGCTAGTGGTTTGGGCTGGGCTGGGCTAGTGAGTTGAAAAATTAACTTTGTGTCTTTGCTGTCGGGTAATTTGCTAAATCCTGTTAGGGTTTCTGGCTTAAAATCTACTCTAAATTTGTTTTCGGCAGTAGTTATTCCTGTGTCAATTGTACCAAGTAAGTTGTTAGTGTTGTTACCATAAACATTAAGTTTGCCTGATTGTAGTTGTGGATTTTTGTCGTCAAATATCTTGGACAGTGAGAAATTTTCTAAGTCTAAAACTATATTTTGAGAGCTGTCTTTGGAAAATACCGTATCAATGCTGGGCTTGATGATGTTGATTTTGGGCTTGGGGGATTCTGAGGCGTAATCAAATGAAATTCTGGCAATATTGTTGGTGGGTCTGTTGGTGTGATCAAAGAAGATAAAGATTAGTGTGTTTTTACCACCTGCTAGTTTGTTAGATATTTTAGACAGTTTGTAGGGGTAATCGTCAGAGCCAGTGTACCCAATAAAGTTTTCTGCTTTGTTTTCATCGTTGAGATATACACCTAAGTAACCGCAACATATCGCAGGGTTGGATTTAAAATATATACCTATTTTGGTGTTGTCCCAAGTGTATTTGATGCTATCGCTACTGTTGAGAATATCCCTAAAACTGTATGAATTAGAATTTATCTGATCCGTTGTGTAGTCTTTACCATCTTTGACAACCTTGGTAATTGACAGATTGATATTTTGCGGTGGCAAATTTGTGCTGGAGTTGTTGGTATTGCTTGTGCTGTTGGCGATATTTTTGACTGAGCTTGTGTC
>JAYWGE010000150.1:0-1912 GCA_043778455.1 bacterium | reverse complement strand
ATTCTTGCATCTTGGTGTCCAAACCTTCTCCAAAACTAGAAATGGTAATAATAGCAAATTTGTCCTTAATATCCAATTTTATTAAGTCGCTTTTGATTTCTCGCCTGTTCATAGTAATATCAATAAGCTGACCATTTCGGGCAAATTGAATTTTGACAGGAGTATTTTCCTCGCCACGAATTTTGTTCACAACCACTTCTGTACTTTGATTGGTGATCAACATATCTTCAATTTTGACAATTATATCACCTTTTTGAACACCTTGTTCTAAAGCAGGGCTATTGGGTACCACGCCCATAACCAAGAAACTACTATCTAACTTTTCTAGTTTGATGCCTATACCTTTATATTTTTGATTGAGATTATTATTAAACTCTTTTTCTTCAGTGCTGGTAATGTACTCACTGTAAGGGTCGCCTAAAGATGACACTAAACCTTTGTTTTTGTAGTCATCTATTTTTTTGGAATCGGGATATTCTCGTAAATATTGAGTTTTTATGAGGCTTAAAAGTTCAGTTTCGGTTTTTGAGACAGAATTTAAATTTGTTGTTTGAGGCAAACTAGACTTGAGATAAAACTTATCGTAGACCAAATAACCTGTAATACAAGCCAAAATTAAAATTACTACTATTAGGGGTTTGAAAATATTAGGATTGTAGTTTTTGTTAATATTTTTTTGATAATTGTTGTTTTGATCTTGATTTAGAGGTGTGTCTTGGAGCATATCTTAATTGTAGGGCATAACCCAAATTTTGTCAATTGTTATACTTATACACAATACACTATTGACTTACCCCAAATACTTTTTATTAAGTAAGTAAATGTAAGTAAATTTCTTAACTTCAAAGCATTTCTGTGGAGTAAGTCTTGGATAGTTATTAGCGGAACGAGTGTATTTCTCATTTGAGCTTACACTAATTACTTTTCAAAGAGTGGACGAGCTACCTTTCTTTGGGAACACCAAGATATTCTAAGGTATATCGGCACATTTCTGAAAAAAATGGAGCAAGGGTAGTGCTAGAAAAATTGTCTACCTGACCAGGCTTTGGCTCGGCTAGTTTGATCATAACGATGTAGCGACTAGCTCCCGTATTAAACCCAATCATAGTGTGGTCGTAAATGCCTCGCTGAGTGTTACAATCCTGACTGCAAGGTTTGGTTTCGCCATTGGCAAGTGTAATAGGGCGAGAAACTTGGGCGGTACCCGATTTGATGGCAACACGGTAACCTGGCACCATAGCCTTAGTTGGGCCTGATCCCAAAAAACCTTCTTCATTGGCGGCTAACATATAGCTGGTAACAAGGTCGGCTGTAGTTTTGGCAAATACAGGGTTTTGAGTATTGGTTTTGAGCTTGAGAGAATTAGATACACAACTAGCATTACCACCATCAAGAGTTTCTTTGGTTCCATCTCCGCATTGAATTTTTTCTACGATTTGGGGCTGAACAAGGTTACCACCATTGGCAATAGCTGTATACGCTCTGACTAGTTGTAAAACTGAAATAGAAAATCCTTGTCCAAAACCTTTGGCAGCGTAGCAATAGACACAGTTTATATCTGTTTCAAAAGACTGAGTGTTACCGTTCATATCTCCAGCAAAATTGAGTAAGTTAGAGTCATCTTCGCCATAACGACCAAATTGTAGTTTGTCCAAAAAATAATCTTTAATCAGCTTATTACCCATTTTATCAACTATTTCGGCAATACCTGTATTAATAGAATCTCTAATCATTTCCTTCAAACCAACAGTACCAAGTGATCGCCAACTAAAGTTTCGGGCATTTTTAATTTTGATTGTATCTTCACCATTTTTGTATGGTTTGCCATCACTATCGTAATCTGTATACCTAAAACCTGCGTTTATATCAGTAGATTTTTCATTAAGAGCCACGGCTACGGTGAGTGGTTTCA
>JAYWGE010000149.1:0-1917 GCA_043778455.1 bacterium | reverse complement strand
TCTTGAGCAAAGCGAAAGATCTCCTCAAGTGTGATAATTGGTTAGATTTGATAACTGTATGGTTTAAAGTGGATTTAGCTATAGAACCTGTTTGCAATTAAATTAAAACACCAAAACACCTTATTTTTAGACTTATACCCAAAGCTTTGTCAACTTTCACAAACTTGCATACAAAATTGCTTTGAAAGTAAGGATTTACTACTTAATGAAAAGTAATTAGTGTAAGCTTAGGTGGGGAACAAGTATACAATTTTAAAATAAACTAAAAATATTTCCCTATCTCCCTATTAGGGGGTACTCGCAAAGCGAGGGAGGGTATTTGGGGGTGGCAACAAAGTTGACAGGAGCGCTTTACCGTTTAAATAACAAAAAACATCACAATTTAAAAAATTGCAAACAGGCTCTATAACAATAAATTAAAATCTATTGAAATCTATTATAGAGGGATAACCCCACCGCTACGACTATATATCCAAACTTATGCCTACCATTTCCCGTGCCAACGATACGACCAAAGACCAAACTTATTTTATTTGGCAGATTAAAAAAGAGCAATTGCCTCACATTTTGTTCCCTGTGGGTGAGTTTGAAAACAAGGCTGAGGTGCGAGAATATGCCCAGTCTAAAGATTTGATTACCTCCCAAAAACCTGATTCGCAAGGTCTATGTTTTGTTGGTCAAACTAGCCTTAGAGATATGCTTTTGCAGACTATTGGACAAAAAGATGGTTACATTTACGCTTATTTGACCGATGAGGAAGCACAGCAAATTGGCATTACTATTACCAAAAAAAACTTAACCTCTAAACCTAATACTTCCAGTGCAAAAAATCAGACTAAAAACAAAATTAAACTGGGTCAGCACCAAGGAGCTTTTTTGTATACTATTGGTCAGAGGCAAAATTTGGGTTTGTCCAACGGACCATGGTTTGTTCAAAATGTAGATATTCTAACCAATGAAGTTACGGTCTGCCACAATATTTGCAAGGAAGATATGAACTACAAATCCTTACTGGTCAAAGAAATTAACTGGCATATTGATGTAAAAAACAACTCTGAAAACAACTCTGAAAATTTCACTTTTGTAGATGGTTTATATCTCATTCAAGCTCATTGCCAAATTCGGTACCATGGTAAGTCTAGCAAAGTACAAGTAGCTTATAACAAACTGAATAATACTGCTATGGTAGTTTTTGAAAATTTTGTAAATAGCCCTGCCAAGGGTCAAAGTATAGTTTTTTATGACTATCAAACTAATGCAAAAATGCTTGGAGGTGGTATGATTGAAAATGTTTTTAGCTAATTTTTAAGGATATTTAGTTTTTTTTGAACAGTTTTTGAAATAAATCTTGAATTATAAACTTGACAAAAATATAAAAAATGTATAATTATTAAAAGGTACAGTTACTAATTAAATAGCAATTAAAAACTCTAAATAAATTTAAATAAAACCCCAAACTTTTCCAAATGCTCATAATCGTAGAATCCCCCGCCAAAGCCAAAACCATAGCCAAAATTGTTGGTAGTAAATATAATGTCCAAGCCTCCGTTGGGCATATTCGCCGAATTACCGATGATAGTAAACTCAAAGACGGCACCAAACTAGAAATCAACGGTATTGATATTGACAATGATTTTAGTCCTATCTATGAAGTGGATGCCGATAAGGTCAAAGTAGTCAAAATCATCAAAGATCTAGCCAAAAAAGAAAACCTAGATGACATTTTATTTGCCAGTGATAGCGATCGTGAAGGTGAAGCCATTAGTTGGCACTTGGCCCAAATTTTGGGTGTCAAAGATCTTGCCAAAGTTAAAAGATTAGAGTTTCATGAGATTACTAAAAAAGCTATTGATCACGCCATCGCCAACCCTCGTCCGCTCAATGTCAACCTCGTGGAGGCCCAACGCGCTCGGCAAG
>JAYWGE010000148.1:0-5375 GCA_043778455.1 bacterium | reverse complement strand
TCGGTTCACGATGGCCTCAACGAGTTCCTGCTGGTAAAAAAATGGCAGGACGGATGGGTTGCGAAACAGTAACTATCAAAAAAGCCAAAATTATTGCTATTGATACAGAAAACAGCTTGATTTTTGTCAGAGGTTCTGTACCAGGTCCAAACTCGGCTTATGTTAAAATTAAGAAAAACTAATTAAAAACTAATTTCTTAACACTAACTTAAAATTAACCGTTAACTAAAATACAAACCAATTATAATCTCAAGAAAATGTCTTTAACAATCACAATTTTAAACCAATCTCTTGACCAAAAAATCTCAGCTTTTGAATCTTTAACAGATTATGAAGTCCGAGAAACTCTTTTGGCTCAACTAGTGAGATCCGAGCTTATGAACCTTCGTGTTGGTAATGCTCACACCAAAACTCGTGCTGAAGTACGAGGTGGAGGTAAAAAACCTTGGAAACAAAAAGGTACAGGCCGAGCTAGACATGGTTCCACCCGTTCACCTATTTGGGTAGGAGGAGGTGTGTCTCACGGTCCACGATCTAACGTCAACTGGCACTGCAAAATCAACAAATCTGCCCGAATTGCTGGTCTAAAATCCATCATCAAAGACAGACTGGCTACTAATGTAGTCTACCAAATGGAAGCTAATTTTAACTTTTCCCAAACTAAAGTTGCTATTCCAGCTGTTGCAATGATTCGAAACGGTGCCAAAAGCGACAAACAAACCGTTATTGTTTACACCACAGCCGACAAAGATTCCATCCGTGGTTTTTGTAACAGTGATGTCAAGATGATGAATGTAGAACAGCTCAAAATTGCCACTTTGGTCAACTCCCGAAATGTTGTATTTACAGAATCAGCCCGAATTTCACTTGAAGCTAAATTAGCCTAAGCTTGTTGCTAAAAACTATTTTAAAATATCCCAATATGTCCCTAATTAACCTAGAAACCGAAAAAAGCTACAACTTACAAACAGCTGGATTCTTTACCTTGGTTTTTACAGATCAAAATATTTCTATCAACAAAATAGAATTAGCTAAATTGCTCAAGCAATCTGGTCTTGATGTTGTCAAAATCAACTCTATCCAACCTTATTACAAGAAAAAAAGACGACAAGCCAAAAATGGCAAAGTAACTATGAAGCTCGTCAAACGACCAAGAAAATTCTTGATCAAACTAAAAATAGGCCAAACTATGGCTACATCCAATATTGATTATATCAATGAAAAATTGGGTCTACCAAAAGTCCAAGCCTAAATTTTAGTACCTTAAAAATCTAAAATATTTTAACTAATGCCACGATCACTCAAAAAAGGACCTTTTGTACACTATTCTATCTTGGAAAAAGTTGCCAAAATGAAAGCCTCTGGAAAAAATAGCGTTATCAAAACTTGGAAAAGAGCCTCAACAATCTTACCAGAATTTGTAGGTTTGACTTTCGCTGTTCATAACGGTAAAACCTTTCCAGAAGTACTTATCACCGAAGACAAAGTCGGTCATAAACTAGGTGAATTTTCTTTCACAACTATCTTCAAAAAACATGGAGGTAAAAAAGCTAAATAGTCTTTAAAACTGATCTAAATGCTATTCTGAACTAGTTTCAAAATCTAAGGGTTAACACTCCAAGTAAATTCTGTTTTGATAAGTAGAGTATTAGATTTAAAATATATATCTCTATTTAAATCATTAGATCCTAAAATAAATTTAAAATGACAACCTGATTATAAAATTTATTTTAACTAGATTCATTAGACTTAGCTTAATAATGAAGAGTAAAACTTACAAACTTAACCAGCAAAACTAGTCTCTTCCTAGTATCAATTGGTTATTTTATTACATTTTATAATGTCCACAATCAAAGTATACAAACCAACTACCCCTGCTAGACGAAAAACTAGCGTAGTAGAATATAGTAAAATCCTCACAGGAGACAAACCCTACAAACCCTTGATGGTGCGAAAGTCCCGATCTGGTGGACGAAATAACCGTGGTCTTATCACTACAAGACACATTGGAGGTGGTGCTAGAAAAATGGTCAGACTAGTCAATTTTAAAAACAATTTCCCACAAGGTTTCAAAGTTCTAACTGTAGAATACGATCCTTGCCGAACTGCTTTTATTTGCCTTGTTGCTGATCTTTATAACGGTACAAAACACTACATTTTGCACACCAAAGGAATGACTGCAGGACGAACATATGGCAAAACTGACGATATTGAACCTGGAGCTCCAAAGAAATTGGGAGACCTACAACTAGCTACTCAAGTTTGCCAAATTGAAATCCGACCTGGTCAAGGTTCCAAAATGGTCAAATCTGCTGGTGCATATGGTATTATTACCGCCAAAGATGGTAACTATGTTTCTATCAAATTGCCTTCAGGTGAAATCCGAAAATTCTTGGCAACTTGTTCTTGCGTAGTAGGTCAAATGGGTAACGATGCCCATGGCTTGGTGCGACTTGGAAAAGCTGGTTTGTCCAGAAATATGGGTGTCAGACCAACTGTTAGAGGTAAAGTTATGAACCCTGTTGACCACCCTCATGGTGGAGGTGAAGCCCGAAACTCTATTGGTATGAAGTATCCTAAGACTCCTTGGGGTAAACATGCCAACGGTGTCAAGACAAGATCTCCAAAGAAAACTTCTAACCGATTGATTGTTGCAGATAGACGAAAAGCTAAAAAAAGATAGGTCAAAATAAACTTGTAACCCCGATGCTTTGCAACAGCCCCTTAATAAGGGGCAAAAAAAAGAGGTAACAAAACAAAAAACCATTAAAATAATAAAGCAAAAAATCCCAAAACTGTTAGGCAGTCGTAGCTCAGGGGATAGAGCATTTGGTTGCGGTCCAAAAGGTCGGTGGTTCGAATCCACCCGATTACACCATCTAAATTCAGATTAAAACCTATCGTATTAACCCCGTTGCTCTGCAACAACCTCTTAGTCAAGTAGTAAAAAATTGTAGAAAACTAAACCAAATAAAAAACACAAACAGCTTGACAAAATTATCCATTTTATACTATAATACAAATATGTCTCAAACAATCGCTATCATCCAAGTCGTCCTAGCAGCTGCTATCATTGGACTAATTCTTATGCAAAACAAAGGAGCAGGTTTGTCCAGTACTTTTGGAGGTGGAAATGAGGTATATTTGACCAAACGAGGTATTGAAAAATGGGTAATCAACGCAACTGTACTTCTTATTGCTACTTTTGTAGTCTTGAGAATTGTGGCTTTCTACTAAGTTTTGTACTAATAAATTAAAATCATAAACCCAATCAAATAACCTAAATCTAATCATTATGGCTGTTCCAAAGAAACGATTAACCCACCACAGACGAAACAATAGGCGAAACGCCCCAGGCCACCAACAAGCTGTATTTATCCAACTTGCAAAGTGTTCCAACTGCTCCAACCGAGTATTTCCTCACTCAGTATGTCCTGAATGTGGTTTTTACAAAGGTAGAAAAGTCTTGGTCAAACTAGCTTCAGTCTAATTTGAATCTTTACTTTAATCTCTAAATATACCGTTAATTTTGTTTCTCCCCTAAAAAGGGAGATATTTTGATTTATGATTAAGCTATAATATCGCAAAAATTTGACAAAAATCATATAATAACCCTTAATTAAGTAAGTGCTACTAAAAATAACATTTATTAAAATTTATTAAATATGGCATTAATCCTAATCAGTTTATTATTCATCTCAGCCTTTAGTTTTTTGGGCTTGGCTACGCTAAGTTATGCTGTGTTTTTGTGGGAAAAGAAAAAAGTAGAACAACTAACCAAAGACATTGTTCCGTATTCTGGTAGGTCAGACGAAATGGCAAAACGATCGTTTAGTAACAACACTCACAGTAATGAATATAATAATTATAACGAAAGAATGAACATATCAACTCAACTCAACCAATATTTTGAACGAACACTCGTTGTGGTCAAACAACAAAACTACAAAAATAAACTACAAAAAATATTTAACTTTGCCGTCAAGGTGTCTAAAAATCTAGGTTTTTATCTAAAACTGGGTATTAAATACATACTCAAATTAAGTAAAATTGATCTTAAAAAAGACTACTTCAAACAAGATACAAACAAGCCAAATAGTGGTTTGAATAATAATTTTAATAATCAAAATAGTCACAACAATAACTACGACAACGACCAAACCGAAGACAAGCAACAAGTTGGTTCAAATATCAACCTAGTAATCAAGCCAATGAGCGATTCAACAACAGACTCAATATCTAACCCAGCAACCAATCCAACCTATCAGCAAAAATTTACTCCCAATAATTTTGAAAAGAAACAACAAGAAAAAAGACAAGATAATCAAGGTAAATCAATCCAAAAAACATATGTTTTTGAAGAGCAAAATATTGAGCAAAGTAATCAAAACACCCAATCAACTCATAGCCAAATAGCTAGTCCAACAAACAACTATTCAGCAACAATTGGGATGGTAGATATGGATGCGGATTATGAAAATACAAGCAAAGATAAGCTTAAAAATAGAAATAACAAAGATGAAATTCAATATGAAAAAATAGAAAACAGTATTCTCAAAAAGCTACAAGAAACAGGTTTAAATAACTATAATACCTGGTTGGAACTTGCCAATCACTACCAAAAATATCAAGAAAATGAAAAAGCTAAAGAAATTTACGCTATGGTTTTAAAACACGCTCAGGGTAAAGAGAAAGAAATGGCAATGAACGGCTTAATTGCACTAAATTAAAACTAAAGTAGATAAAAAACCATACAAGAAATTAATATTTTATATGAATCAAACAAGTGACAAACAACTCAAAATATTAGAAAAACTTTTGGATGGGTTGAACGAACCCCAAACCCAAGCTGTGCAGTCTATCACCAAATCTACACTTGTAATTGCTGGGGCAGGCTCGGGTAAAACTGCTGTTTTGGCAAGGCGAGTAGCTTATTTGATAGCCAAAGGCGAGACACCTGGGCGAATTTTGTGTTTGACTTTTACCAACAAAGCCGCAGGAGAGATGAATCAGAGGGTGAATAAGTTACTAGAAAGTGTAGAGTATTATTTACCCAACATTCCGCCGTGGCAAGTGGATCATATTCAAAAACCTTTGATTTGTACTTTTCATTCATTAGGTGTGAGGTTATTGCGAGAATTTGGAGAACAAGATGGGCTAAAAAAAGAATTTAATATACTGGACACTGAAGATCAAAAAAAAATTGTCAGAGGGATTATGCATGAATTTAATATTGATATCAAAAAAATGAATCCTAACAGTGCCTTGTATTTTATTTCTCAGTGTAAACAAGAATTACTAACCGCCAAAAATAGCCGAAAGATAACCAAAGAGTTTTTACCTGTATTTCATCAGATTTATGCACGGTACGAAAC
>JAYWGE010000147.1:0-5405 GCA_043778455.1 bacterium | reverse complement strand
TGAATTATTTTTTTAATTTGATAATTGGTTAATTTACTGTATTTGATAATATTTATAGTATAGAAGATTTATTTCTTTTAGTCTAGAGTCTTATTAATTTTTTGGTAGTGGTCAATATAGGGTTGATACATAAAAAAATAACCACCAAAAAATCCCCAGTCCCATTAGGACAGCACCTTTGTCAAGGGGCAACTATCTTCCAGCTTATCAGTGCTAATTTTACCATTACCCAAAATAAAAGTAATTCTCTTTTGTTTTGTGAGTACCTTTTCAATCAAAAAAATTTAATTTGAAATAAATATTTAAATTAATTAACAAAATCTTGACAATTAATCACCGCTGTGTTACAATAATATTACTGGCATCACTGCTATTTGATAAAAAATTACAAAAAAGTCAAAAAATTAAAGTCAAAAATCTATGTCCACTCTCTCTACATATCCTGCCAACTATTTGTTTGAACTAACCAACAACGAATACAACCGACAACGCGATACTTTGTCCCTCATCGCCTCCGAAAATGTCCCATCTCCAAAAGTTATTGACCTCCTTGGCGGTATGAATGGCAACGGTACCCGAACACTATGGAGCAACAAATATGGCGAAGGTTATCCTGGCAAAAGATACTACGCTGGTAACCAACAAACCGACCTTTTGGAAGCTTTTGTCCAAAAAAAAGCCCTAGAAATCTATGGTCAAATAGCGATGGACGAATATTCGGTCAATGTCCAAATGAACGCTGGATCCATGGCAAATATGATGGTTTATCTAGCAATGCTTCAGGCTGGAGATATGATTGTGTCTCTTAATGTCGCCAATGGTGGACATATTTCCCATCTTCACACCACTTCGGCTTGGCAAAAATTTTTTAAGTACGAAAACTATGATCTCAAGGAAGTAGCCCCTGATACCTACGAAATGGACTTTGACGATTACTGCCAAAAAATAGTAGACAACAAACCAAAACTGGTAATTATCGGCTGTTCCGCCTACCCACGGTCTATCAAAAACTACAAAGAAATGATTGAATTTGCCCACGATAACGGAGCTTTGGTGCTTTGCGATGTAGCTCATATCAACGGTTTGATTGCAGGCGGTGTCCACGCAAGTCCGTTTATGTCTGGCAAATCTGGTGCAGACTTTGTATCTATGACCACTCACAAAACCTTTAGAGGTCCACGAGCTGCGATGTTGTACTTCAAAAAAGAATATGCCGATCAAGTCAACCGAACAGTTTTTCCAGGTACTTCAGGTGGCCCACATTTTAACAAAATTGCAGCTGTCGGTCAGGCTTGTCTTGAGATTCTTGGTGAAGATGTCTATCCTGACGGACGAGATTTCAAGCAATATGTCGTTGATGTCCTCAGACAAACCAAGCTACTAGAAAACACAATGGCTCAAAGTGGTCTTCAGATCATTTCTCCCACAGAAACTCACTTGTTACTAACTGTTTTGCCTGATACTTCTGACAGTCTCAAAGTCCAACGAACTCTTGACCAAGTTGGTATTGTGTGCAACCGAAACAGTGTGCCTTTTGAGAAAAAAACTATGTGGAAACCATCAGGATTACGACTTGGCACAGCTCCAACTACCAGTCGAGGAATGACAGACGACCAAACGATTGAAATGGGTAAAATCATTGCCGATACTATTTTTGAAAGAGAGTCGATAGAAAGCCTTCAAAACCGAGTCAAAGCCATCACCCAAAATATCAACTGGTGGTATTAAATAGTATTATACTTAAATATTATCAACTTTCATAGACTTACATACAAAATTGCTTTGAACTAAAGAATTTACTGGTTAATAAAAAGTAATTAATGCAAGTTGGAAGTGGCGTTGATACAATTCCTCCTATTTAGGAGGTGGCAACAAAGTTGACGGTGGCAGTTTTACCTCAAATAACAAAGTTGCCTATTATTAAGAATTATTGCAAAGCAACGGAATTATATTTACCTCCTGTAGGAGAGATAAGGTGAAGTTTTGAAGTTGTATCAATTACATCGCCCAACAAGTTAGGTGCTCCACTATTAAGGGAGAATTAATCATTTGTATTGTTTAGTTTTTTGGTAGTGGTCAATATAGCGTTGATATATAAAAAAATAACCACCAAAAAATCCCCAGTCACATTAGGACAGCCCCTTTGTAAATGGGCAACTAGCTTCCAGCTTATCAGCGCTAATTTTACCATTACTAGTTTTTTATCTTGGAAGTTATTTTTATTCGGAGAAGGTAGAAATTAATTTATTTAATTGGTAGTAACTCCTATTTTTTTAGTAGTTTTTGGGTAATGGTTTCAGGACTAAAGATAGCTACAAATTTGTTTCTGGTGTTTTCCAATAAATCTTTTTTAAAAATAACTTGAAATCCTTCTGGGCAAGATTCATCCTCTAGGTTTGCAAAGGCAATTTTGCCACTACCTCGCTTGTCTTTAATTCTGCCTACTAGGGTGATTCTTTGGTTTGGGACTAGTTGAACCACTAGGTTTTCGGCGGTAGATTCGTCGTCATCAGATATGTCTAGTAGATAACCAGCAAGAAGTTTTTCTTTTTCTTCTTTGCTTTTTTTGAGAAGATCAGGAAATAAGTCACGAATGGTGTTGATTAGTTTTTCGTCTATTTTGGTTTCGTCAAAATCATCTTTCTCATCTGGATCTATACCCATTTGACGAGCTGTGTTGCGAATATGCAATTTTTCTTCCATCGTTTCAAGCAAGGATTGAGGAAATAAAGCTTGGGCAAGGTAGTGTTCCAAAAGGTAGTTACTATCATCGGTTTGGAGCTGGGATAAATCAAATTTGTGAGTAAAATTGAACCAAAACTTAACAAAACCAATACTAAAATCTCTCTTGGAAACCACTGGAAAAGGATCAAAACCAAACTCCTTGAGTTTATTCATTTTTTCTACTCTTAAGGCAATTTGAGATTCAATATTGGATGTATTGGCAAGATTATTAGCGTTGCTGTTTGTGTTCTTACTTAGGTTTGAATTGGAAATTAAATCAATAGACATATATTATATTGTGAGCCAAAACTGTTTTTTTGTCAATTTTTATTTTTTAAAGAAATGATTTAAAAAAATTCCACCTATTTGGAGAGGTGATATAGCTAAACCCACTCCAAACTGTACAATTATCAAAGCTAATTATTATTATAACTTGAGGAGATCTTTCGCTTTGCTCAAGATGACAGTTACTATAAATCTCTATAAAGATTAGTCAACATTTACATTTTCTATTTTAAACTGGGGTTTAGCTATGCTGAGAGGTGGTGCAAAATCTGATGAATGATTTAGTTTTAGATATAGACAATAATTCGCCCTGAAATATTTCCTGAATAGACAAGTTTTGCCTGATAACCAGCAATTTTGGTATAAACTGAGCCTGTGCCGTTGTTGTGATCGAAGTGAGCTTCTCCTTGAGAATCGGTATATTGCCACGCCGTACCACCTCTAAAACCATCAAATTGTACTGACAGATTTATATCAGGATAAGCTTTACCAGTCTTTTCAGAAATTGCTTTGATTGTAAACATTTTAATTATTTTTGGTTGGGTTGTTATTTTAGATTACAATTTTATACTACTGGCAATGTCAATAACCTTAATTTTGGCAAACCAATCTAGGTCTTCTACAGGTTTTTCTATGGTGTTGGTCGTGTACAAATATTTGATTATTTCTTTGTTTTCAAATTTTTCTATGACGCCACGAGCAAAATCAGCGTGAACGATAACCACATAGACTTCTTCCACGTTGTTGGCTTTGCACAGCTCAATTGCATTCAAAATAGTTCCGCCACTAGTAGACACATCGTCTATAAGAATTAGTTTTTTTCTGTCAATTTCTCCATATAATTCTACGGCAGTAGAAAAATGTTGTTTGGACAATTCTCGTTCTTTTCTGACCGATACGGTTTTAGAGTTGTCTTGGTTTACAAAAAAATGCTTGGCAAATAACTCACATCTAAACACACCACCTTGATCAGGAGAGCCAATGATAAAATCTTTTTCTAGGTTTTGATCTAGTTTGAGATGTTCATAAATTTGGGTTGCTAAGACGGGTAGGGTGGACTGGTCTTTGACTTCTACTGCCAATTGAGGCAAAATATTTGCGTTGTGAATATCGCTGGTAATCACTGTTTTGACACCAAGTTTTTTGAGCATTCTGGTAATCATCGCCATTGACATACACTCACCTGCCAAATGTTGTTTGTCTTGACGGGAGTACCCAAAATAGGGAATAATTACATTGATGTCTCTAATTCCTTCTATAAACATCGTGTCTATGATCAGCATTAATTCCATTAGGTTGTCGTTGGCGGGGTTACTGGTAGATTGGACTATCCAAACTTTGGTGCTGGCTTCCAACTTAAACGGCATAGCCACTTTCATTTCTGAGTTGATAAAATGAATAACTTTGTGTTGAAGTACAGGTAAATTGTTGTACTGACCAATAGAGTTGGCAAGTCTTCGGGAGTTGGATCCTGCGATAATTACTGTATTTGGAGTGGAGTTAGTGCCAGACATTGTAGTAGATTTTGTAAAATATAATTTGGTGTACCTCTAAAATATATCTTATTTTTGTTTTATTGTCAAGAGTTTTGTTGACAAGTCTATGGTTTTTTGTTACAATTCTAGTATGAATACACAACTAAAAAACACAAACATTAATACAAAAACTATTTTGGTAACGGGTGGGGCAGGGTATATTGGCTCACATACCGTACTAGCTCTTTTGGATGGTGGTTACAAAGTGGTAATTTTTGATAAAGCTGGTTTGAATGATATTTTTAAGACTTCTCTTGAGCTATATTCTGGCTGGGTAATTTTTGAGAGAGGTAATCTTTTGAACCATAGTGATTTGGATAGTTTGTTTGGTACTCACAATATTGATGGAGTTATTCACTTTGCAGCCGATCCTGCTATTGTCTCTCAAAAACCTGAACATACAGCTGGTTATTACGCCAACAATATTATTAGCTCAATTAATTTGATAGAAAAATGTCGCCAAATGAAAATTAACAAATTTGTGTTTAGTAGCACTGCGGCTATGTATGGTATTCCCAAAACTCTGCCAATTACAGAATCTAGTGATTTGGCACCGATTAACATTTATGGCTATACCAAGTCAGTTATTGAAAAAATGTTGCAAGATTATCACGCTAGTTTTAGCTTTGAATCTATTAGACTGCGGTACTTTAATGCTTGTGGTGGCGACCAACAAATGCGAACAGGTGAGTGCCATAACCCAGAAATTCACCTTATTCCGTGTATTTTGCAGTCTATTGGTAGCGATAAAGTTTTTCAACTGTTTGGTAATGATTACGATACGCCAGATGGTACCAATGTCCGTGATTATATTCATGTCTCTGATCTTGCCAATGCTCATTTTTTGGCGCTAAACAAAAT
>JAYWGE010000146.1:0-1950 GCA_043778455.1 bacterium | reverse complement strand
AACCAATATTTTTTGATTTTAGGTATGACTTTAATTCATAACCAATTTCTGGTTTGTTATTGAGCATTTTTCCTAAGACTAAATTGCCTACATCTTTCCATCTTTTCACCTCCCAGCCACTAGGCACATCGCCCAGCCAGTCTAGTCCTGAATTTTTGTATTTATCGTATTTTTTGAATTGTTGCATAGATAGAATAATTACAGTTTTAGGTTACTTTCAAGGGTTTTTAGCTCGCCATTGAGCCTGTCGATGTCTGCCATTAGATCTTCTACCCTAGCTAAGGTTTGAGGTTTGTAGAATACTTTATTAAAGTTGATTTCCACTCCCAGTGTATTATCCAGATATCTAAATGGTTTAGAGATATATTTGGTCATAAACTGCTCAATGTTAGCCGTGTTGGTGTCTGTATCGCTAGAATATGGTATTATTTCGTAATCTTTTTGGTAGTCGGTGTCGACGGTTGTGGTTATGGATAGTTTGGCTGGTTGAGTTTTGGTGGCTTTTTTGACTACTGCTTTGATAGTAATTTTGCCACAGCCTAGCTCAGTTTTTTTGCCGTTTTGCACATGAATAATTGTTTCCAAATTTTGGTCATAGTAGTAATTACCCTCTTTGGTCTGTATGACCAGGTTTTCTTCTTTGTAGTTGAGTTCTTTGATTTGGTCTTGGGCAGCGGTGATTTGGTCAGCAGTAGGGTTGTTGATTTCAAATACTGTGATCAAGGTGGTTTCGGTTTCTGTGATTTGGGTTATGCTAATTGGACTTAGTTTGATGGTATTTTCTAAGAATTTGCCTGATGTATCAATGTTAGTCAGTATTATTGCCTGCTTGTTGAAGTACACATAATCCTTGTGAAAGACTTTGGAGCACTGGGTATCAACAAAGTTATTGAGAATCTCGGTGATTTCTTGCCTATTTGTTGCGGTGATTTCTTTTCGTTTTTTACCTTTGGATTTTTTGAGTGGGGCATATTTTTCGCTAGCATTTATCAGGATTATTTTGTCTTTTTTATCCTCTGATTTGTTCTTGTTAAATATCCAAATATAACAATTAATCCCAGTATTAAAGAACTCATCAGTTGGTAGTTGGATTATGGCTTCCACAAGGTCGTTATCAAAAAAGTGCTTGCGGATATTACTCTCGCCGCTTCCTGCGTCGCCACTAAACAAAGAAGAACCATTGTGAATAACCACAGCAATTCCGTTATCGTCCATCTGACTAATAATATGTTGGGTAAAGAGTAATTGACCGTCATCAATCGAGGGTAATGCTACGAATCTACCTGTTTGGTCGTTATATATATCAGCTTTATACCCTTTCCAGTCTACACCAAAAGGCGGGTTAGCAACAATGATGTCAAACTGCTTGTCACTGAATTTGATATCTGTCAGAGTGTTTCCGTATTCAATTGTCGAATCATCACGAAAGCGACTTTCAATCTTTGCTAATGCGTACATTTCTGTATTATTGTCTTGACCGTAAGTTTTGGTTAGAAACTTATTATTTGAATGTAGTTTATCTTCGACACCAAACAGCAAATTTCCACCGCCACAAGTCGGATCATAAATACTCAAAAAGTCATTATCATCTTGTTTTTTAAGATAAGCGATTTCTGCCATCAATGCTATAATATCATCTGGAGTGTAGTGGTCTCCTGCAGTTTCTGCTGACATGTCTGCCCATTTTCGTTTGATATGTTCTTCTAGGGTTGTGATCTCGGAGTTGTTGAATTCTCTCAAACTAATCTCGCTCCAACCTTTAGTAAAGCCAAATAAAATATTTTTTCCAGATAATTTAGAAATAGCTCCGCTTATATTTAGATAATTGTCTTGTTCTGATTTTTCAACACCTAGCAAGTTTCTTGTTTCGGGGTCAAAACTTCGTAAATACAACCAAAGATCAGTCTCAAAAGTCTTGTCGTTACTACAAATATCAATTAGTGATTTGTT
>JAYWGE010000145.1:0-1953 GCA_043778455.1 bacterium | reverse complement strand
TTCTGAAATAAATTCTCAATGACATATTTGGAGTGTATAGTAAATGTTTAGGTTGTTACTTTTTGAGTTATTTATAGGATAATTTAAGTTTCGTTGATAGGGGTTAATAAAATATATTTTATGTTTATTTGACAAAAAACTAACTTATCATTACAATTCTAACAGATACTAAACTTTTCAAAAAGCATAATTTACAAATTAAAACTTACAAAAACTATGTCCAACAACCTCACCGAACTTTGTAAACAACTAAGGCACAATATCGTTCGCTCTACCACAGCTGCAGGTACAGGTCATCCAACCAGCTCACTTTCAGGTGTAGAAACTATGGCAACTGCTATGTTTGGCGGATATTTCCGAGCTGAGCTAGACAATCCAAACAACCCCAATAACGACCGATTGATTTTTTCTAAGGGGCACGCTTGTCCGCTTTTGTACTCCCTTTACTACGCCGCGGGTCATGTAACTGAAAATGAATTAATGAATCTGCGCAAATTTGGAGCTGTACTAGAAGGTCATCCTACTATGAAATGGCGATATACCGAAGCCGCCACTGGATCTCTTGGTCAAGGTTTGGGCGTTGCTACTGGTATGGCACTGGCTCTACAAAAAGATTTTGAAAAAGAAGATGCTTATCCTAATGTTTGGTGTGTTCTGGGCGATAGCGAAATGGCAGAAGGTAGCGTATGGGAGGCGATGAATTGCGCTAGTTATTACAAACTCAATAACCTCATTGCCGTTGTAGATCTCAACAGATTGGGTCAGCGAGGAGAAACACAAATTGGTCATAATACAGATGTTTTGGAGGCTAAAGCATCAGCTTTTGGTTGGGAAGTTTATGTTGTTGATGGTCATAACCTAGAGGAAATCAAAGAATGCTACGATGCGGTTTTTGAGAGTAACACCGAAATGCCAAAAATGATCATTGCCAAAACCTACAAAGGAAACGGTGTTTCTTTTGCTCAAAACAAAGATGGTTATCATGGTAAAGCCTTTAGTAAAGCCGAATGCGACCAAGCTCTAGAAGAAATTGGACTTGTGGATACTAATATGAGATACACCATCCCTCACCCCGAAACCACATTGAGCAAACCAGAATTTGACATTGCCCACGCTAGTCATAAATACGAACTGGGAAGTAAAGTTGCTACCCGAAAAGCCTACGGTAACGCCCTCAACAACCTTGGAGCTACCAATCCAAACGTCGTAGCCCTAGACGCCGAGATGAACAACAGTACTTATAGTGAGATTTTCGCCAAGAATTTTCCTGAGAGATACTACGAAATGTTTATTGCCGAGCAAAATATGGTCTCTGTAGCCACAGGTTTGTCCCGAATGGGTAAAGTGCCATTTGTGTCTACTTTTGCGGCTTTTTTGACTCGTGCAGCCGACCAAATCCGAATGGCTCAGTATTCTCACAGCAACCTCAAAGTTATGGGCTCGCATTGTGGTGTCAGTATCGGTCCAGATGGTAGCTCACAAATGGCTGTAGAGGACATCAGTTTGTTCCGAGCCATCCTTGATTCTGTGGTTTTGTACCCTTGCGACGCAGTGTCTACCGACAAATTAGTTCAAAAAATGGCTGATCACACTGGTATTTCCTATCTGAGATGCACACGAGCAGAAACCCCTACCCTTTATAGCAACGATGAAGAATTTCATATCGGTGGAAGCAAGACTTTTGTGCAATCTGACAATGATCAAGTAACCGTTATCTCGGCTGGTATCACCCTACACGAAGCCATCAAAGCCAGTAATATTCTCAAGAAAAATGGTATTAATATCCGAGTAATTGATCTCTATTCCATCAAACCGCTAGACAAAGAAGCTCTAACAAAATCTAATAATGACACTCAAGCTATAATCACAGTAGAAGACCATTTGGAACAAGGTGGAATCTATGAAGCCATTTGTAGCTCTGGAACTATCACCAAACCTATCCACTGTTTAGCA
>JAYWGE010000144.1:0-1979 GCA_043778455.1 bacterium | reverse complement strand
TATCAAATAGACAAATGCAACTTTTTGAATTAGATTTTTAAAGGTATTTTTACAGTCAGTTTTGAGATTAGTCAATCGGATTTTGGCAACATCAGGGTCGGTGATGATTTCAAAAAGGCAAATAAAAAAATGAAATATAAACTTTTTTGAAGCTTTGGTAAAATAATAAATCTGATTTTGAAGTATATACAAACTATAAAAAAACCTATTTATACCTCTTTTAAAATCATAGAATATAAGCTCTATAACCAATTGCAATATGGATAAACTGTTTGATGTTTTGGGGGTTTGTTTGTTTTTTGGATCTAGTTTTTGCTCCAAATCTATTGTAAATTGGGTGCTAGATTGTTGACCAATTGATTGGTATTTGGGTTGATATTTTTGGTTTGAACTAGCCATTGATTTCTCTAAATATTTTGTAGACACTTCTTTGGGCAGAAATATGCGGGGTGTACACATAAAGAGAACAGGCAAGAGCATTTTCTAGTTTAATATCTTGGTTATCGACAGTAACAACTCCACCGACTTTATAGTTTCCTCCAAACCAACCTGTGTTTTTTTCACACTTTTTGGAGTTGAGCAAAACCATTCTTGTGCCGTAATATACCTGCCTAAAGAGTCCTTTGTAATATTTCCAATCAGGATTTTGGTCATAACAAGTTTGAGCTTTTTCAGAACTTTCTAAGCAATAGTAACCCGTAGCCCTATCAATCAAGAATTTGGCTTCGTCACTATTGGGGTCAAGCTTGGCATTTTTACCATAGATTAAACCTGATTCTCGCTGAATCAAAGACAAGATAAAAGCAGGATTAATTGGCTTACTTACAATATCTATGCATAAATTGGGGTTGGTGATGGAGCAACTACTACCAAAGTTGGTTCGAGATAATTTCCAAACTAAATCTGCAAAACTAATTTTTGTGCCTAGTTGTGAGGCGATATTTGACTTGACCAGAGAGCTGTTTGCCATATCGTCATCATTTTCAAAATTGATGTCCACTTGGTAGTCAGCCAAAAAACTACCTTTATTTTTGAGAAATTGCCTGATTTTTTCGGGACTGTTTAGATTACTTGGAAGAGAATATAAATCCTGATCACTAATGACATAACCAGCGTTAAAACCATCAGAATCTTGGCTGTTATTGATATTTTTAAGGGTGTTAAAAACAGAAAAAACTGAGCCAACAGAATTGGAATTACTATTGGAATTAGAGTTTTTTTTGGTGGTGGAGGTATCGATATAACTAATTTTAGAGCCTGTGGTTGTGCTAATGGTTGAATTATTTGAACCTATGACAATATTTGTTGTGGGTAGGCTTTCTTCGGCTGGTTTTTTACCATTTGGATAAATAGTTACTACTTCTATCGCAGATTTGACAGGTATATTGGGAGCTAAAAACGATGATACTGAGCCAAAAACTGTGGCAATAATAATTAAAATTGTAGATAGTTTGGTTGTATTGTCAAATTTTGTGTTGGACATAGTCTTGTTTGTGTGTTTATATTGCCTTATTGTTTTTATGTTATTTCTGTACTTATATCTATACTAATTAAACACCAAAACTGTCTATTTGTCAAGTAAAACATTTTTTTAAACTAGAACTTAAAGCCAAAGGGTATAAACTCCAAGTAACAAAATTTCAAAATTTACGATCATCTCAACCCAATAAACTGTCATCCTTCACAAGTTTGTAGGATCTAATACCCCAAACGGAAATATAAGTTAGACTTAATATTCTACAAATAAATAACAATTATCTGAAATAAGTTCTCAATGACATATTTGGTATACACAGTAAATTTATTAACTTCAAAGCATTTCTGTGGAGTAAGTCTTGGACAGTTATTAGCGGAACGAGTATATTTAATGAGTTTGGCAATGAACAATATGGTGTTACCGTTTATTTTATTATTAGCCCTTGTCTGTTTGGGTTGGAGATAATACCAAGTTTGTTATAAAAATCAGCTACAGGTTTTTT
>JAYWGE010000143.1:0-1983 GCA_043778455.1 bacterium | reverse complement strand
AGTAGGACGAGGTCCTGGTTCTGGTAAAGGTAAAAATGCTGGACACGGACACAAAGGTCAAATCAAGCGATCTGGTGGACGAAAAGCTGCTGTAGGTTAAGTTGGATGTGTTTTGGTTCGGTTTTTTCGCCGTAAACAACTGCAGGTACCAATCCTAATCGTCGGATAGTTTTGGTAGCGTGGCCAGTTACGACTCGATTTTGACAATCTAATACAATGGACATAAATTTATAAGTTTGGTTAATAGGTTGATATTTAATTTTGAGTCAATAATTTAATTTAGAGAATACAATTGTCATGTCATCCTGAACTTGTTTCAGGATCTAATTTACCAAATTGAAAATATAAGTTATACACAATACACTATTGACTTACCCCAAATACTTTTTATTAAGTAAGTAAATTTCTTAACTTCAAAGCATTTCTGTGGAGTAAGTCTTGAATAGTTATTAGTGGAATGAGTATAGATTTTAATATTTTACAAATAGATTTGTGTAAAGAAATAGTTTTTAGATTCTGAAACAAGTTCAGAATGACATAATGAATACATATAATTCTTAATAAAAAAAACTAATCGTTTAGGTTGTAAACAACAAATTTGGTAACTTGGATTTTTTCACCTGTTTTGGAGGTCATTGTGGCGATATGATCAGATACAGACATTTCCATATTCATCAAGAATGGTTGAGACAACAAAGAAACTTCTTTTGCCATTTTGGATTTTTTACCTTCCAAGATTTTTTCAATCATCTCTGCTGGTTTGCCTTCTTCTACCAATTTAGTTTTGGCGATTTCTAGCTCAGTAGCGATGTATTCTGGAGACACTTGGTCATCGGATACAAATTTTGGTTGATAAGCTGCAATATGAAGACAAAGCTCTTTTCCAAGACCTTGAAAATCACTAGCACGAGCCACAAAATCAGTTTCACATTTGATTTCAATCATTACGCCAATTCTCATTTCGTGAGTGTAGGTAAAGATAGAACCATTGGTAGTTTCGCGACCTTGTTTGGCAACAGATTTGAGGATGCCTTGTTTTTTGAGGTAATCTACAATTGCATTTTCATCTTCAGTACCAAGGGTGTTGATAGCGTTATTGATGTCTTTGAAGGACAAATTGGTTTTGTAGCGAATTGCTTTTACGAGTTCTACATTTGCCATAATATTGGAATATAATTAGGATTTATAGTTTTTTTATACCCCTATAAGTTTGGGAGTATTTTTTAGCTAAAAAACCGCTAGTTAGCTAATGAGCCATTACTAACGGAATTATTTTTGAATTTAAATTGAAATGATTAACTATAATTTTGTCATCCTGAATTTATTTCAGGATCTAGTACATCATATTAACAGTTAAGTTATTTTTATATGTTGTTTTAGATTCTGAAACGAGTCCAGAATGACATATGAGGGTTAATTATTTTGTGTTAGAGTATTTTTTAAGCGCTTCCATTACACACTGGATACCAGCAATTTTGTTTCGGGAACGGTTAATTTTGGAATAGATGTTCTGCACTCCAGCTAATTCCAACACTGGTCTGATGAAACCTCCTGCAATAAGTCCAGTACCGTGAGATGCTGGTTTGAGGAAAATTTCACAAGATTTGTGCTTGGTATTGGATACAAATGATAGTGACTTGTTGGTATCCATAGAAACTTTGATGAGTTTAGCGTTAGCTTGTTTAGTTGCTTTTGCTACGGCATCTTGAAAATCTTGACCTTTTTTGAGACCAAAACCTACTTTACCTTCTCGATCACCAACTACTACTAGGGCAGAGAATCGCATTCTTTTACCACCTTTTACAACACGAGTGACCCTTCTTACCTCAATAACCTTTGATTCTAATTCTTGGGTATCTTGAGTTTTTGACCCTCTTCTGTCATTTCGTCGGTTATTAGGACTTCCAGCACGATTGCCAAATCCAGCTCTAGCAGGTCTTGAAGCACCGTTTGAAGTGGCCCCTACCTCTGTTCTAGGTCTAA
>JAYWGE010000142.1:0-1993 GCA_043778455.1 bacterium | reverse complement strand
TGTTTGGTCGGGGCGAAAAAATTATTTATCGGAACAAAGAAATATGGTTGTTTTTGGTCAAAAATCCTGTAGGTATGAATCAGGTCTGCAACTTAATCAATGACAATTTTGGCAACGAAAATCTCAAAATCAGCATCCTAATCAATGATAAAATAGCTGATGGACGGGATATATCGTGGCTGTGGGATTGCAATTTGGAAGAAATGATAAGCTTGCATCCTCAGTTTGAGTTTTCTACCGCAGGGCGACGGGGTTTGGATATGTTGTTGCGACTAGAAACAGGTGGAGCTATTGTAAAACTAGAATACCATTACGAAACCATAGCCAAACTATTGGAAAAACGGATATATAAGCTAAATATGAACCCTGAAAAACACATTATACTTGCTACTTATACCGCGATGATGGAGGTTAGAAAAGCTCTTAGTGAACGAGTAGAATTGCCAAATATCAATAGTAAAGGAAATTAGAAAAGTTTATTGGTATCTTATTAGTATCTTATATTTTATTGACAAAAACTTGACTAAAATCAATACTTGGTCTATACTAAATAAGTATGTCTGATAACATTTTTTTACTAAATCAACCCGAAATTAAAACCAGTCTTGTGGAAAATTCCAAGACTAATTATACTTTGGTTGTAGAGCCTTTATACCCAGGATACGGCTACACACTAGGCAACTCAATGCGACGAATCCTCTTGTCTTCTATCCCAGGATATGGTATTACCAAAGTCAAAATCAATGACATTACTCACGAATACCAAGCTGTAGAAGGTGTTATGGAAGATGCAATGCAAATTATTTTGAACATCAAAACCCTCCGACCAAAAATCCTTACAGGTGAAGATCGTGTCGTACTCTCTTTGAGTAAATCTGGTGAAGGTGAGGTTTATGCTAGTGATTTTAAGAGTAACAGCAATGCGACTATTGTCAACAAAGACACCTATATTTGCACTCTAAACAAAGGTGCTAATTTGGATATTGAAATTGAAATTTGTAGAGGTGTGGGTTATCTTTCTATGGACGATGTCAACCTATCTGACAACAAAGACGCAAGACAAATCCTATTAGATGCTATGTTTAGCCCCGTAACTAATGTTGGTCTTGATGTATCCAAAGTCCGTGTAGGCGACAAAACTAACTTTGACAAATTATCTATTAATTTTAGTATTGATGAGTCTGTTTCGGCTACCGAAGTGGTCAACTACACTTTTGATATTTTGCTTAATATGTTTAGCCAAGCCAAGACTTCAATGCAAATCACCACTCCTATAGTAGAAGAAATTGAACCAATCTATGCAGTTTTTGATGAGATCAGCGAAGACAATGGCGAAGAAATTACCTTATCTGACAAAATCAAACGAATCCTTTCCAAGAACGGAATCACAACCAACACAGAACTCAAAAAACGATACGAAGAAGTTTCAGATTTTACAGGAATTGGTGCAAAAGCTATCTCAGAACTAGAAGACTATATGAAAATCAACCTTAAAAGCTAATTAAAAAAACTATAAATACAGCAAAAAAACTCATTTTAAAATATAATACAAAAACTTAAAATAAAAAAATTATGTCTAATGTTGACTTTTCAAAACTCTTAACTCTAAAATATTGGTTAGAAGGAACAACCGCAGGTGATACTGTAAATGTTTTGCCTGTAGAGTTTGGCAGTGCATTTTTCTATGGATATATTGGCATTTTCTGTGCATTTTTGATTGTTGCAATTACTTTGACATCCTCCAAACTATTTATTCATAGCTCCAACCCACTCCAACCAAAATTTACTTTTTTAGCTCAAAACACAGCTTGGATGGGAATATTAGGTCTACTTTGGTTTGGGTGTAGGCAGACTACTATTGCATTTTTGAGTGCCAGAATTTGGTTATTTTTTGGCTTGATATGGTTTATTGTTATCGCTTTTTGGTTTATCAGATATATGATTTTATTTTATCCGCTAGAAAAATCCTACTTCAAAAAAACCAACAAATCCC
>JAYWGE010000141.1:0-2000 GCA_043778455.1 bacterium | reverse complement strand
GCAAAATAATTAATTTTACCTTATTAAGGAAGTACCCAACTTGTTTGGGGAGGGTTGCTAATAACACCGTTACCTTGTAATAGCCCCTTAATAAGCGGCAAATTTAGTGATAATATTTATTAATATAGGTATTTTATTAGGAAAGATGTCTATTAACAAGAGTAGATTTTTTTGCGTAGCCTTAATATGAGTTTATAGTTTTGAGCCTAAATATCACAAACTGGTCGGTTTGAAAGTATATTTGACCGTTTGTTTGACCGTTGGGATAAATGTCTTGAGGAATTGGTGTCCAGTAATCGTTGGCAGAATATTTTTGGACAAACTTATAGTCAGCAATAGAATTATCTTTATTACATTCCTTTGTGAATTTGAGGTTTTTGGGTGGATTTTTGGGTGTTTCGGTAAAGTTGATATAGTTCAAAGATTGGTAGTAGTCTTGTGAGCAAATCGTAATAACACTGGTGGAAATACTTGAATTTTGACTATCAGAAATTTTGCTAAGAGCTAGACGAAGATCATCCACACTGACAGAGCGGTTGGTGTCGTATTTGGTGTGGTAAATAATTGACATTGTTTTGAGATTTTTGAAAGTAAATAGACCAAAAAAACACAGAATTAGACTAACGCAAATAATTTTTTGAATGAGATTTTGACTAATTTGACCAGCTTGATTAGAGTTTGTGGATTGACCAAATTGACTGTGTAGTAGCGATAAACCAAAAAATAACGGCACCGACCAAACTAAAACCAAGTAGTGCATGTGAAACGATCCCCAATAACCGTTACTAGCCAACAAAAATAAAATGGTTATAACCAAATAATTGTACAAATAAAACTTTTTGCCACAATAAAAATAAGTCCCAAAAACTATAGTCAAGACCAATAAAACCATAAAGGCAATACTACTGTTTTGCGAGGGAAAATAGACTTTGTATGCTAGGGAGTTGATAGGGTCAAAAATATGATTGATTTTTTCAAGTAAACTGTGTGTTGCTCCTGCTTGATTTTTGAGAGTTTGTATTATTTTTACAAAATTACCAAATCCAACCTGTGATTCTGCAACAAAATAGGGCAAACATGACAACACTAGCCCAACGACAACTAAACTAAAATTACCAAATAGTTTGGCGACATTTTGTTTGGCAAAAATTAGAATTTTGACGGGCTGTTTAACTTCTTGCTGAGCGTAGAGTTGATAAATGTAATAGCCAAAATTGAGACCAAAAATAATGGGAATTATGAACAAAGTGGAGGAATGTAGAGAAATCAAAATGCCAATACAAACACCAACGCTAGTCCAAATTAACTTTTGGTAATATTTGTGAAGGTTCTTAAAAATCACCAAATCAAACAAAACTACCATTGCCATCCACCAAAAATTGACCGAATTGGGATTCCACACAAATCCTGCAAAGAAAATATCACAGCCAAAAATTGCCCACAAAAACCCTGCCAAAAGACCCAGCCACTGGCGACCCAATGCCCTCCAAACCAAGTAGCCAAACAAGGGAATCGTCAAAAGACTTAGGACAGAATTGGATAAAATCTGATAGGTGGGATCGGTTGTCCAAAACGAAAATAAATACATCAAATAGTAGTAGCCAGACGGTATGGAGTGTAAACCCACAGACGAAGGTGGGCCATAGGGAATCAATTTACCCGAGGCGATGTCGCTTAGCACAAAGGCATAGTTGGCCTGCTCTAATAAAAAATTATTGTGATTTTGGAGTGTCCAAACAATTCTGGTTACAAACCCAATACAACCAATGGTTAAGGTTGTTATTATTGGAATTATTGTGGTGGTAATTTTGTTGTTATGCATTTTGGATTGAATTTTAAAGTACCCTCCTTTGCTTTGCGAGTTACTCCCTGATAGGGAGGTATTTGTTATTGTGTTGATTTTTTATTGAGAACGACAAATTTATTTTTTACTTCACAACAACCTCCACTTCATCCGCTCCCTGTAGACCATATTCGTCAGTAGCGGTAGCGATTACTCG
>JAYWGE010000140.1:0-2001 GCA_043778455.1 bacterium | reverse complement strand
CAATACTCATAATGGCTACAAAACAAATTCACCTTCCAAAATTGATAATATGGAGATGGAAGATTCCCCTTCTGTGAAGGGGTGGCAGTCGCAGACTGGCGGGGTAGTTTTTGACGATTCCAACCAAAACAATTCTTCTAATAATTCAATAACTTACTGTGAGCGAAATTGGCTACCAATGGTTAATAGGGTAGTTAGCAGGGTTCCAAGAGACACCGTCCAATTTATGTCTTTGCCTTACAATCCAAAACTCAAAGAGCGAGCCAAAGAATTGCGAAAAGCAGGTAATTTGTCAGAGGTTATACTTTTTGGGATTAGATTTTGATAGACAAAAAATTATTGGCAACTATATTGTAGATTTTTATTGTCCCAATCTAGGTTTAGTCATATAAATTGATGGAGAAAGCCACGATTTTAAGGGTGAATATGATACTCAAAGAGAAGTTTTTCTCAAAAGTTTGGGTTTGAAAGTGATGCATTTTGAAGATATTGCTCTCAAAAAAGATTCAGCCACTGTGGGGCAACAGTTATTTGAAGTTTGTAAGAAGCTACTTGATGATTTGGAGATTCAAAAACTACCCCGTCAGTCTACGACTGCCACCCCTTCACAGAAGGGGAATATTCCAGTTGACACTTCAGAATTAAAATCCCAGATTGATCAATTAGTCTACCAGCTTTATGACTTGACGGTTGAGGAGATTGGGGTTGTGGAAGTAGATTAAAATTATTAAAAATATACCTAAAAACATCTATTTTGAGAGCGTAAATAGTTATTTTAAGTTTATATTATATCACAGCCACAAATAAAATACTTGACTACAACCATAAATAAAACTATAATTATATTATACTACAACCACAAATAAAATGTAATTAAGTTATGTCTGAAATTCTCAAAAACTATATTAGAAATCAAATTTATTCTCAATCTCAAATCTTAAAAAACAAAATCACACTACCAGATGGTAAGATTACACTTAGTAGGTATTTTTATATCAAATTAAAAAAGTATGCTTTAGATTTTTTGGCACACAGCACCGAACCAAAGATTATTGCTATGAGTGGACTTCGGGGAGTTGGCAAGACTACACTTTTGGCTAGTTTGTTTTTTGAAAAAGAAATAGAGAATTATAATTACAAAATATACTTGCCAGCAGATGAAGTTGTTAATACTTTTGGAAGTAATTTGGTGGAGTTTTTGGATATTTACCAACAAATAATAGGTGTAAGATTTGAAAACACACAACAAAAATTCTTACTTTTAGTAGATGAAATTCATTTTGACAAAAACTGGACTCAAACCTTAAAGACAATTTATGATAAATATAACAATGTTTTTGTGGTTTGCACTGGCTCATCTGCATTGGCACTCAATAGCACAACTGATTTGGCTCGGCGAATGATAATTGCCAAAATACACCCACTTTGTTTTACGGAATATATCCAAATTGGTAGTAGATATGTCAATTCTGATAATACAATTTTTCCAATAAAAGGTCTAAAACAAGAACTAAAACAGATTTTATTTCAATCAAAGAATTTTGAAGAATTAGTTTTGGCAATCCAAAATCAAAAAATACAAGAAAAAGTAGACACTTATTATTCCAAATTTAACTCAATTCAAATAGATAATTTTGTAAAATATGGCACAATGCCAAATAATTTGATATTGCCAACTGGCGAAAATTTTGACCTAAACAATCAAGTATTGTTAAACAATCAATTGCTGGATAGAATCATAGAAAAAGACTTTGTGGAATTTGGTAATTTTAAGTTTGAAACCATTCAAAAAACCAAGAATTTGTTATTGCTATTGGCTACCACAAGTGATTTGAGTGTTAATTCTCTGTCAAAAACATTGGGTATAAATATTGCAACTATTCAGTCTATTTTGGACAATTTGGAAAAATGCGATCTGATTATAAAAATCTTACCGTTTGGAAATCCAGAAAAAAAAGTCGTCAAGCCGAGTAAATATTACTTTAGAAGTCCAGTTTTTAG
>JAYWGE010000139.1:0-2003 GCA_043778455.1 bacterium | reverse complement strand
AGTAGGCGGCACCAGAAACCGCAGTCCTACCACTAGACGATTCCCGACTGATTTTTTAGTTAGTTAATTTTTAGTTTTTGGTGGAGATGAGGGGATTCGCACCCCTGTCCAGCTGGATTGCCATCACACATTTTTTCAGACTAGGCACATATCTGTTTTTGGGATTTGTCGCTATGAGGAAAAGAAAAACCTGCTAACGATATAGATTTATAAATACTCACAATTTGCATAAATCAAATAAAAAGCGAGACATACTTGGGTTTTGGATAAATAAGTTAAGGCAGAGACGATTGGTATGTTCCCGTACATCTACTTCAAATGCCCTTTCTAGCTTATTTTACAGGGTAGATTCTAACTTGAGAAATTCTACGCTGTTGCTAGTTCAGGAACTCCACAAAGAGCAGTGATTCTACTGTTAGCAAAAGCTAGTAGGTCATTACATTTTGTGGTTATTTGTGCAGTTTTATTTGCATTTATGTTTCGTTACTTTTTGAGGCTAATGTAACCAAACCACTTAGCATGTGCAATTTTAATGACCAGCTGTCAAAACTAGAGACATCCCCGTTTTTTGTATTAATATTGAATTAATAGTTTTAATATGTACTTGGTGCCACGGAAGGGACTCGAACCCTTAAGCCTTTCGGCGGAGGATTTTAAGTCCTCTGTGTATACCATTCCACCACCATGGCAATTTTTGTAAGAAATTATAAACTTTTTTTAGTAATTATTTAATAATCAACTCACTAAATTATAAACTTTTTTTGCTACTTTGTCAAATTTTTTGTTTTACAAATAATTAATTTAGCGTCTTAAGGGGGCAGGGATTCCATATTTTATATTGGTTTAATTACTAATTTAGTTTTTGTGTAGTTACGGAGGGATAAATCCTCCGTTGCTGTGTATTCCAATTTTAAACTGGAAAATTTTACAAACCAATAATTTCTACACATTCCAGATCTTTGCCTTTTTTGAGCCATTTGTCTTTAGCTTCTTCAAAAGTCCGACCGACCGTCATCGCTTCGCCTGTAGATTTCATAAGTGGCCCCAGTTCTGGCTTGACACCAATGAGTTTGTGCAAACAAAATACTGGCCATTTGATCGCCACAAATTTTGGGGCAATGTGTTGAATTGGTTGTTCTTTATAGACTACTTCTTGCCTCAAGCTCCATGCGTATTCTGGGTTCTTATAATACTCCAAATCAAAATCAAACTCAGGTAATTTGTCGCCCATAATCACATTAGTCGCTAGTTCTGTCAACGAAAATCCTAGACATTTGCTCAAAAAAGGCACAGTTCGTGAGGCTCGTGGGTTGACTTCAATAATATAAACCTCATTATCTTTGATCGCACACTGAAGATTACCAATACCAATAACCTTAAATTCCTTGGCTACTTTTCGAGTAATTTCTACTAGTTTGTCCATAATCTTTCGGCTGATATTTTGGGATGGAAACACACAAGCACTGTCGCCCGAATGAATCCCCGCCTTGTCTAGTTGCTCCAAAATAAAACAGTAAGTCTTATCGCCATCAGTAATAAAATCAATATCTACTTCCATAGCGTTGTCCAAAAACTTGTCAATTAGCATCGGTTTGTCAAAAATAAAATCAGCAGAAGTATTGGGAAAATTGTCGGTAAAATATTGCTTCACCTCAGTCTCAGAGTATACTATCCGCATTCCGTCACCTCCCATAACAAAACTTGGACGGATCAATACAGGAAAACCAAGTTTTTGAGCCTTTGGCAATATCTCAGATTTGATAGTCGTAATGTCCCACTCCGGCATTTTGTAACCAAGCCTCGCTATAATTTGCCCTGTATATTTTCGGTCTTCTGATAGGTCTATCGCATCAGCGTTGGTGCCAAGAATTGTAATATTTTTGTCTTGTAAAGGTCTGGCAAGGTTGACGGCGGTTTGTCCTCCAAATTGGGCAATAACCCCCAAAAGACCTTCTTTTTCATTGTGGACAATGTTGGCGACGCTACTGGCAGTAAGTGGCTCA
>JAYWGE010000138.1:0-5566 GCA_043778455.1 bacterium | reverse complement strand
CTCCAACCTATCTTTGGTCGAAGGTGACTATTCTAGCTATACCGTGTCTTACATAGTTGCGGAAGAAACAGGAATCCAATACCGAATGGTACCAAGAGGAAAAGGTTCATCCAACAAAATCAGAAGACGACAAGCTGTTGTAAAAGTCCTTTTGAGCAAAAATTCCTAATTCTAAAATTCTTCTAAATAAAAAACTATTTAAACAATCAAACCCCAACTATGGGGGTATTTTAGTATACCCAAACCTATATCAACTTTCCTAAACTTAAACACAAAATTGCTTTGAGAGTAAGGATTTACCACTTATTAAAAAGTGATTAGTGTAAGTCAAAAAATAATATTAGTATATACTTTTAACTCTCTCTAAAATAATCTAAAAATGAAAATTACTCAATATAAAAATAAAATAATAGCTTTTGGCTGTGCTATGTGGCTGTTTTTAGTTTCAAGCTTATGTTTTGCATTGATAAATGGAACAGGGACAAACTTTGGATTTGGGTTTTTTGAGATAAGCAGACAGTTTAGTTATCGCCAAACCTTACTGGGTATGATCGGTTTGTACATTTTTAGCCTTGGGGTTTTTAGTTTTTGGGTTAGTTTTAAAATTCAGTTAGGGTTTTGGACAAGATTTCTTGCCGTCTGGTTTCAGTCTGTAAGTGTTGGCTTGGCAGGGTTTTTGTACTTTGCTACTGTTAAAAAAGCAATTTTGGGTGTCTTTGAATTAAATTTACCATTTTTTACATATTTTTTACCTCCAAGAATACTAGTTATCCACACAGGCTATGTGGTTATACCACTTTTGGTACTTTTATTTTTTGTTAATTACAATCTTTTTGGCCAGAATAAATTGCAAAAACCACTTCTACTACTCCAAAATCTTCTTTTTACCGTGTTATGTTTTTCTTTTTTAGAACTAATCAAAAGTGACAGAACAGTGGTTAGAACTTTCAACTCTAATACTTTGTCATTTATTGGTAGTATTAACCCCAATGTTTGGGTTTTGATTTGTGTTTTGGTAATTTCAACCGTATCAATATTACATCTTAAACTAGTTGGCTTGGGTAGAAACTTGGGGTTTGTATTTCTTATGTTTTTGATTTTGTCTCAGTTTTTGTTATTTTTATCTCCAACCAAAGATTTTTCTATTGTTAATTTTGGCTCATTTACCTATTGGCACAAATCAATTTTTTTGGTAATTTTTTGGAGTTTTATTTTTTATCCTATTAGCCTCATTTCCACCACTAAGCAAATAGACAAATTTAGGGACAAATTTATTTTATCTAGTTTATACCACTTTTTAATCCTGACGATAGCCTTTAGCTTAATATTGATTTAACACTATTAATTTAATCCACCTTTTGCAGGAAACCAAAACTTTAAGCTCTAAACTAGAATAATCATCAAATAAAAAAAGTACCAAAACTCTGCGTTAGAATTGAAATTATTGAAAGCAATTGGTTATTCATCAAATAGTTTTTTAGTTTATCCAAGTCAAAAGTTGGTTTGTTTAGTTTTTTTATACCCAAACCTTTGTCAACATTCATAAACTTACACACAGAATTGCTTTGAAAGTAAGGATTTACTACTTAGTGAAAAGTAATTAGTGTAAGCTTAGGTGGGGAACAAGTATATTCTACTTCATTCTAAGATATACTTTTCTTAATTCAAGACTTGTTTTATTCACACCTTAATATTGTTAGTGATTATTTGGTTTTTGGAAAGTTGGTGTTGGTTTGGATATAAAAATGAGAGTTTTAGTTGTGATTTTTATAATATTGGCTGTGATGTCCAAGCGATATCCTTAATGCTTTACTCTTTAATACAACCAAAATTAGCAAGTATAAAATTTGGGTACTAGTTTGAATGTGCTTGACAAAATATATGATTATAGAGTATTTTTATATCAGTAGGCTAAATAGTAAAAAACTTAAATTAAAACTTATTCTAATCATTATCATATATATGTCCCACAAAACTTTAATCAACAATCTAAAACGACAACAGACATTTGTAATGATCAAACCAGACGGTGTAATGCGAGGGCTTACGGGCGAGATTATAACTAGAATTGAACGGGCGGGACTCAAAATTGTCGCTCTCAAAATGACCACAGCTACCAAAGAAAAACTGGAAGCTCACTATCCAATGACAGACGAAGCGTGGGTGTCAAGGTTGGGCGAAAAAGGACTATCGGCTTTTGAAGCTGCGGGTTTGGATCCTATTGAGTTTCTTGGTACTAACAATTCTCTCCAAATTGGTCAGGGTGTAACTGAGTCTTTGGTTCAATATATGACTTCGGCTCCTGTAGTTTGCATGGTTATTGAAGGTGTTCAAGCTGTGCCTATGCTTCGCAAAATAGTGGGAGGTACTTTGCCCTCCAAGGCGGATATGGGAACTATTCGGGGTGATTATTCTGTAGATTGCCCAACAGTTGCCAATGTAGAAGGAAGAGCTTTACACAACCTTATTCATGCTAGTGAGATAGTTGCCGAGGCAGAGCTGGAGATCAAGATTTGGTTTACAGCAGATGAAATCAATAGTTACAATCTTGGCAATGGCGATATAATGTATTCTAAACATTACTAAAAGCTTCAAAAAAATCTAAAAACTACTTTTGTGAGCTATGCTTACCGTTCAACAATATATTCAAAATCTCAAAATAAAGCTAAGTAACAAAAAAGTTTGGGTATTAATAGCTCTTTATGGCTTGGCAAGTTTGCTTTGTTTATTTGTGTCTGTCCAAAATTCTCAAAAAACCTTAGAAATATCCACTAGTAGTTTTGCCATTTACAATCTTAATTTAGCTTGGTTGGGTGTATCTGTTATTTTTTGGCTTAATTTATTAATCGGGCTGGGCTTGGGGATTTATAATTACAGGTTTAATTTGTTTTTTGGAACAATAAATCTATTCTTTTTGTTTTTTATATACTCTCTGATTTTTAACGAGATGTTTTTTAAGTAATTTTTATGTTTCACCAATTTAGTCAAATCAAGCATTTTTTTTGGGATATTATTAATTTTGTCATAGTTTTTGGAATTATCATAAGCCTCACAAGTTTTGGGTTTGTGTACTTTGCCCAAAATAACCCAAACAGTAATATTGTCAAAAAAATCAATTACTTATTGGACAACTCTACTGCACCTCAAAACAGCTCAACCTCTCAATCTTCAACCCAAACTATAGCCCAAAAACCAAAAAATTTTGATGGTAAAAGTGCCATAGACATAGTTAAAGAAACTCTTCCGTCTGTTATTTCTATCAACACAATCAATAGGGTAGAAAATAAAGTCAATGCTGGAACGGGTTATGTGGTCAGCGACGATGGTTTGGTAGTAACAAACAAACATGTGATTTCTATTGCCTGTAAATATGGTGCAGAAAATCTCCAAATTACCGCCATTGACAAAGATGGTTTGGGTTACAATTTGTTGCTCAAAAGCATAGATCCAGTGGATGATGTGGCTATTTTAAAGTTTGAAAAAATGCCTCCCAACCTCCAAAAAGTTAATTTTGGCAAAAGTGCAGACATTCAACTAGGTGAAGATGTTGTAGCTATTGGTAATGCCCTTGGTACTCTCCAAAACACTGTAACCAAAGGAATTATTTCGGGACTTGGTCGGAGTTTTGAGTCCAATGACCTCAAGGATGAATGTACCAACAACGAATCTCAAATTGATGATTTGATTCAAACAGATGCAGCGATTAACAAAGGTAATTCTGGTGGTCCACTTTTTAATTCCAACGCTCAGGTAATTGGGATGAATACCCTTGGTACCAGCGATGCCCAAAGTGTAGGATTAGCTATTCCCTCGGACACAATAGTTAAGGTTCTCAATGGCTACCTCAAAAATAACCAAATTAGCCGACCAAGACTTGGGGTGATTAGCCAACCAATTAATCCTGCCACCAAATTACAAAACACTTGGTTGCCTGTAGACTATGGCGAGTTTATAGGCAGTTTTGATGTGTCTGTACCAGAAAACAAAGCTGTATCTACTGGCTCTACTGCTAACAATTCTGGTCTAAATTATGGTGATATTATAATAGAAATAAATGGCAACAAATTAATTCAAAAACAAAACAATCCCTCACCGCTCAGACGCAGTATTTTAGAAAAACAAGTAGGTGAAACCATAGAAATCACTTACCTTAAAGCCAATAAAACCCCTACCAGTAATATTTTTGTGTACGAAACAAGCCCAAAAAAAACCAAGGCTAGGCTCAGTGGAATTAACTATAACCTACAAACCAACAAAATAGAAACTACTAAAAGTTAATTAGAAATTGATCGTACTTCTTTCGGCTATATCCGCGTTGACTTCTTTGAGCGGTGTACCGTACATTAACTTACTTTGATCTACAATAAATTTGTGCATATTTCTGTCTAAATTCATATCCAACTGGCAGCCTCTCATATTAAACGGGAGAGTTTTTTGTCCGTTGATCATAAGTCTGACATTACAAGTAAATCGCTCTGGGTTCATAAGATCTCTTGCTAAAAGTGTTGGCTTAAATTCTTTTTCTAGGTACTCAGCGTCGTCAGTTCCGCAGTTAAAAATAAACTTACTACCAGTATTTGCCATAATAGAGTCTTTGATCCGTTCATCCCCCTTGGCAATGACTTGTTTGACAAACTGATGAGCTAAATTAAAACCTACTTTGTACTTACGGATTTCCTCCAAAGCCTGAGGGATAGAATCAAATAGAAAGTTTTGCATCTCGTCAATATACACAAAAAATGGAATCCGCTCAGTAGCACTAATTGGTTCGGTGGTACCGTCTTGTTTGTATCTAAACCCATCGGCTCTACCCATTCCTGCAAGGAGAATATTGGAGATAATAACCATTCCGACCAAATACATAGACATCTCGCCCACCAATCCTTTTTCTAGTTTGACTAGAATTATTTTTCTATTGTCCATCGCTTGGCGAAAATTAATGGCATTTTCACACTGACCGATCATTGGACGGATAAAATCGTTAGTAATAAACGGCGACAATTTGGAGGTAATATAAGTTGTCATATTTTCCAGCGACTGTTCACCTTTGGCTTTATTGGCTTGGTTCATCCAAAAATCTACCACATCAGGATCTTCGCACATCGCTACCTTAAAATCCCTAAATTTCTTATCCGAAAAAACCTTACTAATCTCCATCAAAGTATTGCCACTTTCGGGGTGGCTCATCACGAGTCTTGCTGCATTTTTCATATAAAGTTCAAACTGTGGGCCTCCAGCGGATTGCATATCATACAGCTTGTTCCAAATGGCAAATAGGTTGTTTAGGACAATGGTTTTTTGTTCAGGTTTTTTTGGGTCAGTCCAAAGAACATTGAGTCCCATTGGAGAGTCCACAAAAGCAGGAGACATAACGATTACATCTTCTACTCGTTCTTTGGGTATCCGAAACAAGATATCATCCACCAATTCACCGTGGGGATCTACCACGCACACTCCATATCCAGCCTTGATATCTTGCAAAATCATATTGGTCATAAACACTGACTTACCTGAGCCAGAGCCTCCCAAAATGTAGCTGTGCCTCGTTCGATCTTCCGTGCTTTGG
>JAYWGE010000137.1:0-2013 GCA_043778455.1 bacterium | reverse complement strand
CTCAACAAAATCCGAACCCACAAAGACAGTTTTAAGTTGGTAGACTTTTTGGAAGGTTTACACCCAGAGCTTAACAATAAAGCCCCAGAGGAAGAAACTGAAGAAAACCCACTAATCATAGGGGAAAGAATGTCGCTGGAACAAATGGCGGATATGATTTATAACCAAATCCTCAAAAAAACTTACTCTTTATTTTTCCTAAAAGGGCATATGGGAACAGGCAAAACCACATTGGTACAAAAACTGTGCAAAAATCTCCAAACTGAAGATGAAGCCACTTCACCAAGTTACAACATACTCAATACCTATGATCTCAAGTTAGAAAGTCAAGTCCGAGAAAAATGTAATTACGAAAAAGTATCGCATTTTGATTTGCAAAGAATCTTTGAACCCGATGCCAAAAATAACCATTCTTGGAAAAAAGACCGCGACTGGGTGGAAGAAGAGTTTGTTGACTTGCAGTCTGTGGTATTTGTAGAATGGGGAGACAAAGTTCTCAAAGACAAGGAGTTTATGGGGTATTTGGGACGCGAATATTTGGTAATAGAATCCAAGATTGACAAAACAGGCGACCATTATTTTAGAATCAAAGATGGCAATAAAGAAGAAGACGAAAAATAGACCATAAAAAATAAAATTTCCCCCTATAATTAGGGGTTTTCTTATCATTCAAAATTCTTAGATTTAGCCAAAAGTGAAGGCATTAGCACTGATTTCTCCTTCAAATTTTAGTTCCAAATTACCATCTTTGACAAATTCTGATCCATCCAAAACCGTATAAAGTTTGTTGTCTGTAACGGTTAGTTCGTTGACCTGTTTGCCGTTGAGTAAAACTTGAATTTTGGCGTTACCACCAGCGACCAAATACACTTTTTTGGCATTGATTTTGTAGGTTAGTTTTCCACCTATTTTGGTAGCAATATTCTCTTGACCAATTGCCCATTTTCCATCTAGTGTCCACTCATTAGATTTGAGATCTGTAATTAAGCCTGTAGTTGTGGCAATATAGGTAGCTTCGTCATCATAAACAGGTTTGTTGGTCATGCCTTTACTACGATTGTAACCCAAATAAGTCTCAGGTGTCAGTATTCCATCGGTGCTACCCTTGTCAATTTTGACACTGTCGGTAATCATACTAGTTACCTTGATACCAAGGAGTAAGTTGACAGCTTTTTCAGTTTCGTCATAATCCCCTTCTCCAAAATGGGTATATCTAACATTGCCATCTTTGTCAATAAGATATTTGGCAGGCCAAAACTGGTTTTCATAATTTTTCCAAGTTTTAAAGTCGTTATCTTGCACTACGGGATACTTGATATTGTTATCCGTAACCGCTTTTTGAACATTGGGCAACAGTTTTTCAAAGGCAAACTCGGGAGCATGGACACCAAGAATTACCAAACCCTTATCTTTGTAGGTCTCGTCTAGTTTGGTCAAATAAGGCAAAGTTCTTAGGCAGTTGATACAAGAATATGTCCAAAAATCTACCAAAACCACTTTACCCTTGAGATCTTTCATAGTGAGAGGCTGACTGTTAATCCAGTTTTGAAGCCCTACCAATTCTGGAGCGGGATAATTAACTTTGAGTAAGTTTTCAGAGTCGTTGATAGAGGTTGTTGAGTTATTTGAAATAGATTGCTGGTTTTTAATAGGGGTTTTGGCAGGAATAAGTTTTTTGTCAATGCTGGCAATATCAAAGCCAATATTATCAGCAACAAAGACCTGAAATTGTTTGTCAGCCCCTGTGATAATCATAAGTCCAACAATCAAAAAAATAACTCCTAACACCTTTTTAAAAATACCATTTGGATTGGCAAGTCCTTTGATTTTATTGATAAACTGGCGACCTAACAAAGAGACTAACAGCAAAACCGTAGACAAACCTAAGGCATAAATAATCATATAGACCAGCCCTGCCCAAAAATTGACAGGCAAAACCGTGGCAAGAATAATGGCATAAGTGGGTGAACAAGACGCAAAAACTGGGCCAAGGGACATACCAATAAGAACATC
>JAYWGE010000136.1:0-2018 GCA_043778455.1 bacterium | reverse complement strand
ATACGGCTAGACAAGATATAGTCTTCGGAGATCAAATAAGTTCCTCTTGAGCTTTTGTTAGTTTCTATAAACTCAGGTAGTTTGTTTAGGATACTGATAAGGTTATTTATAGAAAAAGTTACAGTTTGAAGAGTGTCAAAATAGTGGTTAGTGTGAGACATAAAATAAATTATTTGAGTAGATTGTTGAATTGTTTTGAATTGTTATTATTTAAGATTACCTTATAGCAATATTATAAACAAGTTACCAAATCTTGTCAAGAAACAACATAAGTTGGTAATTTTTTTGGTAATGGTCTAACTGGCACTGATAAAGTGAAGGCTAGTTGCCCCTTGACAAAGGGGCTGGGGATTTTTTGGTGGTTAAAAATACAAATGTAGTTTTATATATATCAACGCTATATTGACCACTACCGTATTTTTTAGATTTATTCAAGTACGACTTTTAACTTGTACTAATTAATTTTCGTATCATTTGACAATAACTTACTTGTTTAGTAGTTTTGTGTGTAATTTTGTGAGAATTACGGTGGCAATTACTTTATTCCAAAGGCTGTTTTGATAAGATCAAAGCTATCTCTTCCGATCATCACAATTCCCAATACCATCAGTCCCAAAAATGTAAAGCTAATAACAGTGTTTTCTAACTTTCGGTTGCGTCTACCTGTGATTTTGCATAGTGTCAAGATGACCCAGCGACCACCATCCAAAGCGGGGATTGGCAATATATTAAACACGGCAAGGGCAATAGAAATCTGTGCCAAAAGGGTCAAGTAAAATTCTAGTGGGCTGATAGTTGATTTGGAAGCAAATTCTACAATTTGATTGGACGCCTTGACAGGACTAGCTACTTGATCAAAACCCCGACCTTGAAATAGTTCTCCAAAAGTATAAAAATTAAGGTATACAAAGTTTTTGACCATACCCGAACCTGCCAAAACAGGATTTTTATCGGAGCTAAAATTGACATCTCGGTAAGCACCATAGATTCCCAATCTGTTTTCCAAAACAAAACTTTTTTCAAGAATTTGGTCAGAATTGACTTTAGAGTATTTGATACTAACTGTTTTACCTTTATTTTCACGGATTGTGGTCTTGAGGTCTATTGTAAAAGAATTAATGTCATTAGGTTTTTTGCCTAGAATTTCATAGATTTTATCTTCACTGGCAATACCTAGAGTTTTTAAAAATCCGTCATCAGCTACTCCAAGGTTAATATAGTCAGCTTTGTACTTAAAATCTACTTGGTCGGCATAAGAGTACATCGCATCTAGGCTTTGGCTCACAGGTTTGTTATCAGGTGTTATGCCTTTGGGTATCACAAAAAGACTAAAAATAATAGAATAACAAATAATAGCAGTGAGGATATTAAATGTAATTCCGCCCATTATAATCAGGGTTTGTTGGAACCAATTTTTAGAAAAAAAGGTGTTTTTTTTGTTGCCATCAATTTCTATTTCGTATTCCCACAAAATAAGGGTTTTTAGTTGTTTTTTAATACTATCCAGCTTAGTTGTTTCTTGTTCAGAAGGTGGATTTTTGGTACTAGTCTCTCTTCCATAAAGATTTTCAAATTCTTGCCATTTTGCGTCATATTCCAGTTTATTATCCAACAAAAAAAACTCCAGCTCTCTGTTGGTCATAATTTCCTCCAGTCGCTGTTCTAAGTAATTAGTTTTGGCTAGGGTTTTGTCAGTTTTGTGGGTATCAAAGGCATTGTCAATCGCATCATTATCACCATAAATTCTTACGAATCCGCCCAAAAGTAATGGGTAAAATGACCAGATAATTCCAAATTTTTTGAAGTAGGCAGTTCTTTTGGTAAACGGCATTCCGATACCATATTCAGGTATTCTTACCCCACACAACCTAGACATAAGTAAATGTCCAAATTCGTGAATGACCACCGCAGGAATAAAAATGGCAACAAATGCTAGTACTCCCCAAAAAAATCCTGTACCAAGACCTGCTAGTTTGGTTAAAATATCTATTATGGTGTTGGTTATATTATCGTTCATT
>JAYWGE010000135.1:0-2029 GCA_043778455.1 bacterium | reverse complement strand
ATGGTGGTGATCAAAAAAATACATTTAGAATGGATGCTTATAATAATACATTGAGTTTATGTGCCCAATCTACTCCAGGTGCCACTGTTGGTGCAGGTATTGATTTTAGAACAAGTCCCGCTAGTACCAGTACTAACTTTGCAATTGCACCTGTAAGAATGACTATTAACCCAGAAGGAAATGTTGGAATTGGTACAGGGAATCCAACATCTCCACTGCAGATTGCTGTGCCTTTAGCTGACGGCACACTAAGTAATCTTTATGTTGGTGGTGGTCATTTAGGTAAAAATGCTAGACTGATAGCACCAAAAGGCCTAGAATTACAGGGTAGTGGTAGTGGATATCAACTCTTTCTACATCCATTAGGAGGCGTTGGATTTGGTACAGATAAACCACAATACCAAGTAGAAATGCGCGGCGGACTTAATATTCAAGGTAAAGACGATAGCACAGGTCTTCCAATGTATGGCACATGTAGTCAAAATTCAATTTTACTTATGGGGGCTAACAATGGTACACCAGCAGGAATCGCTGGAGACGCTTATATTGGAGTTCAAAGAGGCGATGGAGCCGCCCTATTTATAAGTAAACCAGCAGGTTATGTCAATGGTTTATTGCAAGAATATTTTGTAGCTGGAGCTGGTGTTGGAAATATTAGTACCAACGGAACTTCTGTGTCCTACAGTACCACATCTGACCGAAGGCTCAAAGAAAATTTTGTACCTCTAACTGGTTCTATAAATAAGCTAAATACCATCAAAGTCTACAATTATAACTTCATCAACGACAAAAACAAAACAGTAGTAGATGGTGTAGTTGCTCAAGAATTGCAATCTATCCTCCCAAATGCCGTATCTGGCAAAATGGATGAAGTAGATGCCGATGGCAAAATCATGGCTATGACTGTAGATTATTCCAAAATCGTCCCAACTCTTATCGGTGCTGTCCAAGAGTTAAAAGCTGAATTGGATGCCCTCAAAAAACAACTTGGTAAATAAATAAATTACCAATACCAAAACCCTCCTCCAAACATAGGGGAGTTTTTATTCTTTTACTATTTTTTATTGACAAAACAAACCAATGAAGATATAATAAAAGTATGTCCGATAATTTTTTACAGACCTTAATCCAAACTCCATTTGGCTGGATAATAATCGTTTGTTGTGCTATTTTTTTCTTACCACAACTACTGGGTATCAACCCAAATCTTGTCAATTCGCTTTTTGCCAAAGATAACAGTGCTATTGCCGATGGTGAATGGTACAGGTTGATTACCAGTGTGTTTTTGCACGGTAGTTTTATTCATCTTGTTCTCAATATGTATTCACTCTATGTCATCAGCCCACAAGTTATGGATGTTTATCAACACTATGGCAAAAATGGTAACTTGTCATTTTTTACTATTTTTTTTATTTCGGGTGTATTTGGCTCTTTGGCTTCCTATTTCTTTACAGCTAGTCCTTCCCTTGGAGCAAGTGGAGCTATTTTTGGCTTGATTGGGGCGTTATTAGCTTATGGAGTTATTAAAAATGATTGGAGTATCGTGTCAGGGGTAATTCAAGTTATTGCGATCAATGTCATTTTTGGTCTCACGGGTGGTATAGACAATATGGCTCATTTTGGCGGTCTTGGTGGAGGGTTTTTGGTTGGTAGTTTGTTGCTACTACTGTAACTTTATAGACTTCAAAACTAAATTAGAAAATATATGCTTGACAAAAAATAGAATTTTAGCTACAATTATATGTGTTGCTGACTATAAATTTGATCTAGCCAAATCGTACTTACAAAATATCAGCCTTTTCCCAAATCAGTCTTTTAATCCAGTTTCTTAACTTCACTTTAACTTATCTTTATTATGTCAAAAACATACACCGCCAGTCTTCTCCTTTCTCATTCTCCACGAAAATGCCGATTGATCATCAACCCTATCCGAGCCAAAAAACTAGATCAAGCCTTGCTTATCCTAAAAGCTATGAACAAGCCAAAAGCTAAAAACATCTCAATCTTGCTTGGTTCAGCTGCCTCCAAC
>JAYWGE010000134.1:0-5620 GCA_043778455.1 bacterium | reverse complement strand
AAAGAGAATTAACTTGCTGAATGTTTCCAAAGAAGAGTACGAAACAAAGTGTTAATAGTGCTAATAATCTAATTTTGTTAGTTTGCATTTGTGTTTATTGGTTTATTTTCTAATTTCAAATTCCTTGACAAATTTTCCTGCACAAAAAAACGAAGTTGCCAACATTGGTAGTTTAAATAGTGGGTTTTCTAGCCAAAGTGTAATTACAAACAAAACTATAAATAAAACCAAATAAATGTAATGGTTGTTTTTCCAATTGTTAAACTTATGCAGTGTAGTTTGTAATTTGACTTGTAAAGATGAGTCAAAGTTTTGATTAGAGTGTTTATTAAACATATTACTAATTTTACTGAATATACATAAAATAAACTTCCACTGAGGAAGAAGATGCTAATAGGTTGTTGTTACATTTTAATAGACGCTAGTTCGTCTTCACTTAGGAATTTTGAGATAAAGATTTTGACGGCTAGATATACAATGAACATAAGTACTGCAAAATTGATGATATCACCAATAAAAGCGTTGATGTTGATTTTACCAAATGTAGCCAAAAAATCTTTGATAAAGGTGATATTAGCTTTTTCAAGTTGTAGAATAATTGCACCTGTTATAATATCTAAAATAGGAGTTAGGATGTTTCCTGTAAATGATTTGACAAGTGAGGTTACAGCTCCGCCAACTACAACACCAACTGCCAAGCCAATAACTCCAAACTTTTTGAGAAATTCTACAAACTCTTTAACAAAATTTAGTGATTCAGTTGCTTTTGGGATGGCTTTTAACATATGAGTAGGTATAAATTATTTTTGAAATTATTTTTGATTTATTTGATTTGTGTTAGCTAGTTTGGATATAATCTGGATTATTATTATTTTGTTGTTATATTGTATATTATACTATACTAACATAATTTTTGTCAAGTGAATTTCTATTTTTTATAAAGTCTTGAGCTTACCTTTGGCACTATTGATTTCAGCATATCCTTTTTGAGCCATAATTTGATCTAATTCAACACCAATTCTTTCAAATGCCCCCAAGCCTTCTTGGGCAAAAGTAGTCCCAATTTGGACAGCATCCGCTCCTGCCAACAGAAATTCAAAGGCATCAGTACCAGTTCTAACCCCCCCTACACCAACGATTTGGACTTTACCTTGCAGTCTCTGATAAAAATTCCAGACATTACCAAGTGCCAATGGTTTGACAAAATCTCCCGCCAATCCACCTAATCCGTTTTTGGGCTTGATCATAGTAGTTTCTGTCTCAGAATTGATCACCAAACAGTTACCAATAGTGTTACAACAGGAAATATAAGAAATTTGGTATTTAATCAATAGCTCACTAATTTCGTCAAAAATTGGCAAATCAGTATAAGGAGGTAATTTGACACCAAGGGGAATGTTACCGTTGAGATCTCTGATTTTGATAAAAATATCTTCCACCTGTGAAGCTTCGTAGCCCACCATTGGTTTGCCAACAACATTGGGACAAGATAGATTTAGCTCTATAATATCAGCCAAGCTTTGGTTTTGAGTCATTTTTATCATCTCCAAATTTTCCAGTTGCGACAAGCCAGAAAGACTAACAATTACAGGTTTATTGGTATATTTTTTGAGTTCTCCCACCATTTCTAAAGTTTTTTGGATACCTTCATTAGGCAAACCCATTGAGTTAAAAGTACAACCTTTGATTAGGTCAGATTTGACGAGGTATCTAGGATTTGGATTGCCTGCTCTTGGATCAAGGGTGGCAGATTTGATCATTATAGCTCCACTGTGTGAGTCTGCAATTTTTTTGAGCTGACTGATTACTTGGTTGTTGATGCCACTGGCGTTATAAATGTAGCTGGTGAGTTGGTGGGTGGCAAGGGTGGTGGAGAACATACTGTTAATATTTTAGCTAAAGTTTTGAATATTGTCAAAAATTATTGACAAAATAATGATATTAAAGTAAAATTAAAGCATAAGCAAAATATCTATTAACACATAAACAAACATAACATTGTGATCAAAAAAACTCAAAACCTAAATAAAAATTTGAATAAAAAACTAGACAAAAACTTCTTGATGCCAACACCAACAGAGTCAGTCTTACCTTTAGGTTTGAAATTATTCCTATTCAAAATTAACAAATTTCTCAAATACCTAGACTTTACCCTGCTCCTTAGTTTCATTATTTTCTTTGTATGGTTTATTTTGACAATTGACAATAAATGTATCAACATCGTTTGTAACACCAAGTGGCTAGATTTGAGTCAATATGGATTAGCTTGGGTGATTTATGAAGGTACATTTTTCTCATTTTTTCTCAAATTCTTATTACCAATATTTACAACCCTTGGTCTGCTTCGGGTTGGTCTTACTTTTTTTATGAACAAGCGAGAAGGGTTTTTTGAGGTGTTTTTTTATTTGGGACTGTTGATTTTTGGCTATTCCTATTTTTTGGTTTCTCAATTTGCCCAAGAATTTTTGTATATCTATGCCCCCAGTAATAGTGTTCATCCCGAGTCAGGTCAAGTTTCTTCACTGTTATTTTTACTCATTATTGGTTCTCTGGTGCTGTTTAAGGATAAGAAAAACTGGGATAGATCATCGTTTTTTACCAAAATTAGGTTAATTTTTTATTGTCTTTTGGTAGTTTTTTGCGTGATTAATATTAATTTTGGAATTGTATTTTTTTTGGTATTTACACCTATTTTGATGGTTGTAGATCTCAATAAAACTAATCATATTCACTATCGCCACCCCAAATGGATGTCTGAAGATGCTTAAAAAACCAAAATCAATCCTAAAAACTAAAATAAAAATATGGGTCAAACAATACTTCTATGTGAAAAATCGCTTACTTATTTTCTCAAAGCTATTCAGGAAAGATTTGGAATAATTAGCCCTAAAGGATTAGGGTTTGGTTGTGATTTTGAAATACTACAAGGGGGAGGTGATAATAGTAATATGACCAAAGGGTCTTGGTGGCTAGATATACTAAGCAAAATTGACTCAAAAGAAAAATCTAATCTAATTGTAATTATTGATTCTAATATTTTAGCTATTCATCAAATTCAAGAATTTATACAAAAAAACCCAAATAACATAATAATTTTGAGTCAAGATGAACAAGAAGACTTGTATCCACAGCACCTCATTCAAGATTTTTTTGAAGACAAAACCCACAACAAAACCGATATTGTTTTTGATAGACAATCTTTTCCAAGTTTTAAAAAATACCTCCAAACCATAGGTCAAACAAACTTTGTTAAACTAGAGCTAGGGCAGTTTGTGGGCGAAAGGATTTCTCAGCTGGAATTGTATGATTTTAACCCAAAATTATATGAGATTTGCTTTGGTCAATCTGATTTTGTGGAGCTGGATGTTCAAAACACTAATTCACTTCCGACTAAATCTTTTTTACAAAACGCTACCCTCACCCAACTTCTCCCAAAGGAGAGGAGTAACAATAAGGCTAAAAGTTGCTTGGCAATTGGCAATTTTGATGGGGTTCACATTGGTCATCAGTATATCCTATCAAGGGTTGTGGAAATCTCTAAAGCCAAAAATCTTGTTCCTGCAGTCTTGACATTTGATCCACACCCTCGGGTTTTCTTTACCCAAAGCTATGATTTTAGATATCTTTGTAGCCTCAACGAACGGGTCAAAAAACTAAAAAACAACCTCATCCAAGAGGTTTATGTAGCCAAGTTTAACTACCAATTTGCCAGTCTTGAGGCAATGGAGTTTGTAGACAAAGTTTTGATTGAGGAGCTAAATATCGGAGTGCTGGTCGTTGGTCAGGATTTTTGTATGGGCAAAGGTCGGATTGGCGATGTAGATTTTCTCAAGAATATCTGTAAACAAAAAGGCTTTGAAATTGTTGTAATAGATGACTACAAAATTGGTAACAGACGGATTAGTAGTAGTGTTTTGCGGGAAAAGTAGGTTAATATCATCATAGTTGCTTGTAGATTCAATTGCTAAATCTATCCTTCCTCAATCTCATCCGCCGTCAAACCATAAAGCTGATACACCAACTGATCAATCTGAGTTTCAAGTACCCCCGTCGTCTGCGTTGCCACCCTCTCAAGATGGGAATTTTCTGTTTTAATCACCAATATCTGTTTCACAAGTGCCCCAATATGCAGTACTAGTTTTTATCTACACAAAAATGCTCTTGACAAGAAACAGGAAAATATGGTATAATTAAATAGTATAGATAGGTTAAGTCCTCGTACGCATTCAGCGTCACTATACAACTCAAATAATTTTTTAATCCCCCCTAACCATGGGAAATTTTTTATTAGGTTTGATCAGCATTACACTATAGAAATGTTTGGGCTTGGTGTCAGTTTGTCTAATTAAAAATTTGATATGAAAATCATCTCTGTGTTCATTTTTGCCAAAAATCCTAGATTCATAACCAACCACAAAACTCCAATATTTTTCAAATTTATTAGGTTTATTGGTATATTTACGGATTCTAATTGATGACGAAGCTATATTTTCCATCAAAAAATCTGGAATAAGCAAAGACAACTCACATCGTAAAATTAACTCTTCTGACGACCTTTGGTTTTGGGTGCCGTTGTTGTAAAGGTGGTGAAGTCCATTAGAATCAAAAACTATATTCTCACTAAAAAAAGGACAAAAAACTTTACTAATTTGTCTGTATTTTTCTTCAAATTCTTGCTTGTTAAAAAGTGTCATAATAGTATTATTTTTGAGTATTATTTTTGTTCCATTTTAGATAATTTAGCTTTTAACTCTTCTATTTCTTTTGCTTGAAGGTAGCCATTCATAGTTTTCCAACAAGCAGTCCATAAAGATTTATCTTTACCAAGTTGATTGAGGTTGTCAATTACACTTCTTTTATCTCGTACATCTTTAACTACACTTACAAAAACTTCATTAAAAACTTCATCAATTGGATATTTCCAGCTATAACTTTCTAGTTTTTTATCAAAATGAATCAAAGCTCTAAAGGATGCCAAAATCGGATAATAATAAGAACTAGCAACTTCATATTCTATCTCTTGATTAGAAAATGGTAGTAATACGGATTGTGATAATTTATTTACATCTTTGAGTTGACCGAAACTAGGTCTTGAAAAACTTTCTACTTTCCAATTATCAGGTAATTCTTTAATTATTCTGTCTCTCAATAAAAGTATGTCAGGCAATAATGGTGTTAATTTTTTCATATTTTCACGATATTCTTCCTTATCAAATTTATCGGGAATTCCGCCTTTACTAGAATATACAACAGTTGGAGCTTTTTTATCATCAGGATAGCTAAATATATCAAAACAAACCAAGTAAGACAAAATATCAAGTATTTCAATATCTTTAAAAGTTCCATTTTCGTTAACCTCATTATCTTTAAAAGCTATTCTATCAAAATATTCTTGAGTGTTTAAAACCTCTTTAATCCTATCAAAATTACCACCAAGATTTTGGAGTGCGAAAGTAGGCATTTGAGTTGATTTATTTCTCGCCCTAACAATATTAGTTACTTCATCAATATTATCTTTACCATCAAAACCTGTTAGTATTTCTAGTTTTACAAAAGCTTCATTTGGTTCGTTTGTATTAGATTTATAGTCTTGAATAACCTCAAAAGTATGACCACCATC
>JAYWGE010000133.1:0-2033 GCA_043778455.1 bacterium | reverse complement strand
TTTCCTCAAAATCCGCTCCATCCCAAATCAAAAAATCTTTACCATTACTGACTATAATGTGCTTGATAGACTTATTTTCTTGAGTTTCTTGGAGATAGTAATAGAGTGATTGCTGAAGGGCTTTTTTGTTGAGATCACTCAGCGTGGGCATTTCTTTTTTGTTCTTGCTGATTTGTTTCCACTCAATAATCACCTCTACAGTCCCAAATTGATTATAGATAGCGTTGTCTTGTTTGCCATTGGTGTTGACATCATACCCAAAACTGTCTTTGAGAAAATCATTAAAAATCTTCTTTTGGTGTTCTTCAGTTTCGTTTTTGGTGTCTGCTTCTAGAATTTTGAGCCGATAATTTTGCCAGTTTTGAACTTGGACTAGACTTAGGGTTACTTTGTTGAGGCGATGCTGATGGATATTGCTTGAAATAGGACTGGAGGCAATAGTATTTTGGCAATTATTTTGGCTAGACATAGTCCTAGAATTATATCACAACTTGAGCCTTTTTGTCAAAATGTAGAGACTATACTACACAACAGATTATACAATAAAAATTCTCCCAAATTCCCCTTTTATTCGGATAAAACTACCACCGTCAACTTCGTCGCTACCTCCTAAATAGTAGGAATTACCAAATTCACTGTCATTCTGAACTTGTTTCAGAATCTAAAAAGTTATTATTTCAGATAATTCTATTGTTTTGTAAAATATTAAGTCCAACCTATATTTCTATTTGAGCTATTAGATCCTGAAATAAATTCAGGATGACAGTGAGTTTTGAGGTTTCGTTGATGGGGGTTATGAAGAGATAAACCCTCCGCTACGACCTATGTTTGGTATGCAAGTTTAGGAAAGTTAATAATCTTTGGGGTAGGATTTGACAAAAGTTGTAATGATAAGGATACTTAAGATATGTTAAAACAACAAAACAACAAACTGGCGGTTATTCTTTTTACTACTTTTCTAAACACGATGGGAATTGGTATTTTGATACCTGTTTTTGCTTTTATTGTGTCTCAGTATACAGGTGGTAATGCCACGACAGAAACTATGCAAAATACCGCAATTACAGTTGGGCTGATTAGTTCTTGTTATGCTTTTTGTGAATTTTTGGTGGCACCAACTCTTGGAGTTCTTAGTGATAAATATGGTCGCAAACCTGTGCTAGTTTTTAGTATGGTTGGCTCAATTGTTGGTTATTTGTTGCTTGGAATTGGTGGATCTTTATGGATTTTGTTTTTAGGTCGGATTATTGATGGTTTGAGTGCTGGAAATATTAGCACTATCTTTGCCTATGTTGGAGACATTTCCACAGATAAAAGCCGTAATAAAAATTATGGTTTGGTCGGAGCAACTCTTGGTTTTGGGTTTCTTTTTGGTCCTGCACTTGGCGGGTTTTTGGCGGGTTTTTCGTACTCTTTGCCAATGTTTATGTCAGCATCTTTATGTTTTATTAATTTAATTTGGATATATTTTGGACTGGAGGAAAGTCATAAGATCGAAAATAGAGGTAACAAACTTACTGATAAAATCAAATTTCAAGACATTAATCCAATTGGTGTTTTTTGGGATATTGGCACCAATGCTTTTCTCAAAACTATTTTGGTAGCTTCGTCTTTTCACTTCTTGGCTTTTGCTCAGCTTCAAGGTAATGGCTCGGTTTTGTTCAAAGATGTTTTGGGTTGGAACCCTTTTGAAATTGGCATAGCTTTTTTTGTAATTGGATCTGTAAACATAGCCATGCAAGGGTTTTTGACCGATAAGTTATCCAAAAAATTTGGTGAGAAAAAAATGATTATCTTTGGCTTGATTGCAACTATTTTTGCCTATTTGCTATGGGCATTACTGCCTATTACAGGTTCTGTTTGGCTGACATATTTTGGACTAGTTGTGTTTTCATTTGGTACAGGTTTGTTTGAGCCAAATATGGCGTCGTTGGTGTCTTGGTCTGGTGGCAGGGAAAACCAAGGTAAATCTCAAGGCTCTTATCAGTCTTTACAGTCGCTCAGCCGTGTCATTGGCCCTGTGTTGGCAGGAG
>JAYWGE010000132.1:0-2037 GCA_043778455.1 bacterium | reverse complement strand
CGAACCTCTGTGTCGATTTTGTTACCTAATTCTGCACCATAGCTGGTAGTTCCTGATACATCTTTGTAAGACATAGAGCTTTCCTCTAAGCTGATAGCGCCAAGTGAAGACATCCCATAGCGAGTAACCATATTTCGGGCAATTTCGGTAGCCTTACTAAGATCGTTACTTGCCCCAGTTGATACATCTCCAAAAATCTTATCTTCTACTGTATAACCGCCAAAAAGTACTGTAATCTCAGACAAAAATTGGGTTCGGGTTCTGACCATTGCTCCAGCGTCATCTTCTACATTAAAGGTATAACCAGCAGCTTTACCCCGCGGGACGATTGTGATTTTTTGGACTTTTTGAGCCTTGGGAAGCACGGTGGCACAGATGGCATGGCCAGCTTCGTGGTAGGCGGTAATTTTTTTTTGGTCTTCGGTAACAATTTTGGATTTGAGAGACGGCCCAAGCATTACTTTTTCAATAGATTCTCGCATATCATCATTGGTAATTTCTGTTTGTTTGTTTCTGACGGCTAAGATTGCACTTTCGTTGAGAACATTCATCAGATCCGCTCCACTAAAACCACCTGTTCGCTTGGCAACTATACCAAAATCTACATCTTTTGCAAATTTTTTATTTTTGGCGTGGACAATCAAGATTTTCTCTCGCTCTTTCCGATCGGGCATAGTAACAGTAACTTGTCTGTCAAATCTACCAGGTCTAAGTAGTGCAGGGTCTAGGACATCAGGTCTGTTGGTGGCTCCAAGAACAATTACCGATTCGTTGCCCTCAAAACCATCCATTTCTACCAAAAATTGGTTCAAAGTTTGTTCTCGTTCGTCGTTTCCACCACCTGATCCCTGACCTCGTTTGCGACCTACAGCATCTATTTCATCAATGAAAATCACACAAGGGGCTTTCTTTTTGGCGGCCTTAAATAAGTCTCGGACACGACTAGCGCCAACACCCACAAACATCTCCACAAATTCGGAACCTGACACATACAAAAATGGTACATCAGCTTCTCCTGCCACAGCTTTTGCCATCATAGTTTTTCCATTACCAGGACTTCCAACTAGCAAGACTCCTCTTGGAATTTTGGCACCCATTTTGGTGTAATCAGTAGGGTTTTTGAGAAAATCTACCACCTCAAGTAGTTCTTGTTTGGCTTCTTCGTTACCCGCCACATCTGCAAAAGTAGTTTTGGCACCATCATTTGGTTCATCGTACAATTTGGCTCGGGTATTACCAAAAGAAATAGCTCTGGTGTTGTTTTCGGCAATTCGCCTGAGAAATACTACGGCAATAGCAATGGTTGTAACGATCATCAAAAGCGTCAAAAATGGACCATCCACAATAAATTTGATCAAGGCATTGGGTTCTTTTTCAACCAAGTCAATCGCTCCATCTTCAGTTCCAAATTTTATGTCATTACTGACAGCTGATTTGAGTTTGGTTTGGATAGACTCTGTGCCAGATTTGATACCGTTACTAAAGGTTTTAGTGTCTACTTGGTCACGTTTTTGCTCTTCTTTTTTGGCACTTTTGTATATTTCTGCGTCAAATTTATCACCATTTTCAGACAAAGTGAGTTTGGATACTGAACCGTTTCGTATCATGGTGGTTAGTTTGGAAAAAGATTCGGGTTTTTGATCTTTGTTGAGCGGACTGTTGTTGCCACCTAAACCCATAATCAGAAACAAACAGACCATTGGAATGATAATGGCTCCGATATTTTTGATGGTGTTATTGTTTTTGGGAGGTAGTGCAAAGGCTTTATTTTTGGGATCTATTTTGGTGTTTTTATCTTTTTTTTTATCTTTTTGGTCGTTGTTTTGGATATTTTCTTTGCTAATTTCTTCTTTGGTTTCTTTGTTTTTTTGCTGGTTGTTATTCATTTTGTTATTCATTGAAATTTTGTAAAAAGTTATGAGATTATTATGAGATTATTACTACCTTAATTATGCCAAAAGTTCTAATAATTGTCAACTTTACTCTAAACTGTATACCTACACAATACCCAAGTTGTCATCTTGAGCAAAGCGAAAG
>JAYWGE010000131.1:0-2040 GCA_043778455.1 bacterium | reverse complement strand
CTTTGTCAACATTCACAGACTTACACACAGAATTGCTTTGAAAGTAAGTTATTTACTCACTTAATACTTAATGACTCACCTTTCGCAACCATTCAAGTTTTGTAATAAAATACCAAATGTCATCCTGAACTCGTTTCAGGATCTAAAGCCCCAAATAGAAACTTTATTTATTTTGAATTACCTAAAAAAATCCCCCACTCATCTGTCAAGAGGCAACTTTATTCACAGTTTCTATCTTTAAAATTAGTGAGATTAATTTTTAATATCTAGGGTTGCGAAAGGTGAGTAACTAAATCCTCTTTGGTCTCTACAACCAATCCAAATAAGCTAATCACCAAAAACACCTCCTCCTCCAACCCAAATCAAAAATGGACATACTATTCCTCCACAGGTCAAATCAAAGGTATAGCCAATAAATGCCTAGACAGTGGATCAGGCACACTCAACCAAATCCTAAGAATCAATACTTGCCACGGAGGTAACAACCAAAAGTGGAACATAGCCACTGATGGAGGTATCTCTCAAAACACATCATCTGGAACTTTGTGTATCTCCACCAACAACAGTTCTGTCTCCCAAGCCAATCCTCTCTACCTAGGTAGTTGTGATACCAAATGTGGAGCCTACTGGAATTACAACGGTAGTAGCACAGGTAGTTATGTTGGTGGATGTGGTACAGGTGTTAGTTCAGGTTCAACAGGTACAACAGGTTCTGGTCAAGGTCAAGGTTCACAACCAAGTCAACCAGCTCCGAGTAATACAAACACTAACCCTTCAGCTGGACAGAATAACGGAAATGGTTCACAATCAAATAGTGGAAGTAGCTCCAACAATCAAACTTACTACGATGATAGTGCAACAGCTATTTCTAATCAAGAAAATATTGATATTTACAATGGAAGTGTTGGATCAATTGAAAAAAACTTTAATTCAAATAATCCCAAAATCAAAATTACTCCAGATCAAATTATCAATAGTGCCTACCGTGCTAAAGATGCTCTTATGTCTGATCTTGGTAGTGTATTCAATGGTGTGATGATTTGTAGTAATATTGTTTTTGATTCTGGCTGTACAGCTAAGAGTGAATTTCAAGTGGCAATGGATAATGTTCAAAATGGAACTATTGGTTTTGTCAGTGGTCTTGCCTTAGGAATAGCAGTAGATCAAGGTATTGCTCAAATTATTAAAGCGTTATTCTCTAACCCATATACTGGTGCTTTGGGAGCAATAGGCATTATCGGTTTAATTTATTACACCTTCAATAATATTAATTTATTCCTCTATGGCATAGTTAAAGATTTAGATGATTTTGCTAATTCTAGCTTCCCTGTCAAGATGTTCTTAATAGGTTTTGCTCTTGGTGGTATCAGTGGAGTACTCAAAGCCCTTGCTAAAACTTCTTACAACTCTATACTAGGATTAAAAAACATTATTCAAGAAGCATCTAGTACAATAAACAATCTAGTTAAAAGTACAGACGCCCTAAGCTTAAAGTTTGTCAATTCCCTCTTGCCAAATACTAGCTTAGTAGTGTATAATTTAGATGGCACTGCTAGAATACTAGGTAAAGACTTTATTAACTTTGCTAAATACAATAGTGATGATGTGGTGGAGAGTGCGTTGAAGAGTGTGGATGATGGAGGGTTTAAGGCTACCTTTTCACAATTAAAAAATGAATTGGCTAGAATTAAAAATCCATCACTTGATAAAACTTTTTCTACTGGAAGAACTATTCCAAATAACCTCAAAGAACAAATTGCAATGAAAACAACATGGGCAGATCCGTTAACTGGTGCGACGAATTTGAGGGATAAACTACCATTAGATCGGCACCCTGTTTACAATGATATAAATGGTTGGGAAAAGTGGCAAAAAATTGTAGATGGTGTAAATATACATTTTACTAGAAATAAAAACACTGGGGAAATAGTAGATTTCAAATTCAAAAATTAAAATTATGATTATAAAGTGTATAAAAAATGTCTTTATTGAACTTAATGGAAGCAATTCAACCTTAAGTTTTAAGGAAAGTGAAGAGTA
>JAYWGE010000130.1:0-2043 GCA_043778455.1 bacterium | reverse complement strand
CCAGCGGTAAACTCTTTGTAGTCAATACCTACTTTTTGAAGGTACAAACAATCAGGAGTTTGGAAGTAGAATCCAGCAGGGCAAACATTACAAGTAGGGTAATTTAAAGCACCGTTAGTACAAAATCCATCTATTGTCATTGTTTCAGATGTTGACACCAGAGTCCCATCGTTAGCAATTGTATTTATTTGCCAATTTGCGTTTGTGTCTATAACACCAGCTTTGATGATCTTTCCAGAACCAACATCGGCACCTACATTTGCATTGTTACAAACAAAGTTTTGATTGTCAGAAAATGTACAGACAGTATAAGCAGTTACGCCGTTGTTATTTAAAAGGATTACGAGTTGGTTGTTTACGGCTGTTGTTGGGCTTTGTGGCTTACTAAAATTTGGCTTTAGTTTTCCTGTACAATTGTAAGTTGTTCCTACATTTACATTATCAGGACTACAATTAAAACTGTCAAAAGCATTTGGTAGATCAGCGTTAGTGATTTGTTTAATATTACAGTTAGAAACTTGTGTAGAATTTGCCAATGAAGTAAATCCTGTAGGACAAAGAACAGCTGGTTTATTACAAACATTGCTGCCGTAGAGACCTTGACCATAGGTACAGTTTCCATAATTAACACTGTTACCATCTCCTTCACAATAAGAACCAGCTGGACAAGGAGTACAAGAATCTGTAGTTGGGCTTGCTAAATACTGACCCGCAACACAAGAAAATAGAGTTGGAGTAACACTTTTGTAGCATGGAGTATTTCCATAGCTACTATTGTATGTATAACCTGTTTGACAGTCATATTTCTGACCTATTGTCAATTGTTGTCCTCCATTTGCTGTAGCTACTGAATTATTTGTATTCCAACGACAATATTTATCACCATTGTTTGGAGTGGCTGGATCAAAAGATGTACAACCTGTGTATCCATTACTACCAGCATTTATTCCCCAAGCTTTTTGGTAAATATTAAGGTTTTGAGTGGCTGTATTGTCAACTGTAATTTGAAATTTTAGATTTTGAGTGTCTGTATAGATATTTGTATCACTAGAAAAATCTGACCAAGTACCACCCTGATTAGCTTCTATAGCTCCACATCCAGGATCAGAATTAATGGTAGAATCCCAAGCTCTAGTATAAAAATTTACTACTGTATTTGGATTAGTTACTTTGTGGCAAGTACTAAATTTGATGGTATTACCTGTAATGAGTGGGATTGAATAAAGTCCTGATGGTGCATAATCTAGAGTTATAACATGTTGTATATGAGATTTTGCAGCTGGTATTTTCTGACCAATATTGATATATCTTTGCACATTATTAGCTATATTTTCACACCAACCATCGGGTCTTAATGTAAAATTGGTAGATGGACAGACAGTACTTTCAGAATAACGATATGAAATCGGAACACAGAGTGCAGATGCCATTGAATCGGTGTTGGCAGGACAAGGTGCTGAAAAACTTGTTTTCATTGAAAATCCAGGATATTGGTTGGGTACACACAAATTTTTAGGCGTACCTTGTGTTATTCCTAGTAAAAAATATGTATTAGTGGGACAAGTTGAAGCATTGCCTGAAGTATCTACAAATCCAAGATATTGGTTGGGTACACAAATAGTGGAAAGAACTTGAATCATATATTGATTAGATTTACATAGCGCACTATTACCAGTATCTTCAAATTCATTACCTGTGCAAGTGTTTTGAGAGGTGTAAGTTCCTCGTCCACACTTTGCGACACTAAAAGGTACTTGTGAAATTTTACTTTCGCATATTGAACTGGAAGAAATATATGTATAAGTTGGTGGACAGACAGGTGTGGCACCAGCGGTTACAGCTGAATTTGAGAGTGTAAACACAGCTACACCTGAAAAGAGCAAAGTCAAAACTGATAGTTTGGAGGATACTTTATAGAATGTGTGTTTTATGTTTTTGAAAAAAGTGTTTGTTTTAGGCATAATTTTTTATTTTTTATTTTGATATTATGATTTGTTTTTACTACTTTCTTAAGTATACTTTATGTTTTTGTTATGGTCAAAT
>JAYWGE010000129.1:0-5674 GCA_043778455.1 bacterium | reverse complement strand
ACGGCTTGTCTACCCTTAAAGGCAATTTTGGGCATAGCCAAATAGGTGTTTTTACCAAGGATGACTGTGCCATATTCTAAGCTAAGGCTTTTGTACAGTTTTTTGTCAGTGCTTGATCCCCATTTGAGATCGTCTTTTTGGTTTTTGGCAATAAATCCATTGAGGGATTGCATCATTTTGAGGGTTGTGTACATAAAATATTTGGTAATGTTTGAGTTTGAAGTTATTATACTTGTTCCCCACCTAAGCTTACACTAATTACTTTTCATTAAGTAGTAAATCTTTGTGTTCAAAGCAATTCTGTGTGTAAGTTTGTGAATGTTGACAAAGGTTTGGGTATAAATTAAAACTAGATATAGATTAGCAAGTAGGCTGTGAAGTTGCCAAAAAAACTAAAAAGACTTGACAATTGTATAGTTTTTGTTATATTATTGTAATATAGACTAAAGTTGAAAAACAAAAAAATATAAAGTTTCGATACAAATGAATCAATATAAACCAAATAAAAAATATAAAGTAGTAACTCCTGAGGCTAAGTACGGTCATTGTAGCCATTTTAAATCTGTTAATAAAACGAAGAAATCATTACTCCAAAAAAACACTTATAGCTCCGCCCCAAAAAACCTACTGATTAATACCGTTTTTACACTAGCAACTATATTTTCTGTAGCTAGTATTAGCCTGATTTTGGCTCCTACTGATGTAAAAGTAGCTAGTGCGTCCACTTCCAAAACCCAAATTGTTAGTATAGTCAATATCAATAATACTCAAGTTGGAATTGGTGGCAAAAACCTTATAACCAATTTTGTTCCTGTTTCTACAACCGTTAGTAATTCTCAGAATCAGTAGTTTTGAAATAAACTGAGATATACCCAATCCTTTGTCAACATTCACAAACTTACACACAGATTAGCTTTGAAAGTAAGTTATTTACTCACTTAATGAAAAGGTAATAGTGAAAGTTGGGTGGGGAACAAGTATAACAGTTGGCTTTTAGGAGATCTTTCGCCTTACTCAAGATGACAGTTATTATAATTGATATAAATTTAGTATTTGCATTGTCTATTTTAAGTTGAGATTTGATACATACAATTTAGATTGGTTCGGCGATGTAGTTGATAATATTTTCCAAAGAAACGGTGTCGTATTTAAAATAAATCCACTCTTTACTTACGGATTTGATATAATAATCAGGCTCAAAAGTTGTGATGTCTTTTCTAAAAACCACAAAAGTTTTGATTTGTTGGGGTCGGTACTCTGATAATTTATTGACTACAAACACCATGGTGTCGCCACTTTCCACCAGTTCATCTACCACCAAGATTTTTTTATTTTTGAGATGGGAGTAGTCTTTGGGGGTGTAATCAATTTGAGATTTTTGGTGATCGTCAGTGTAGCTTTGGCAGATAAAAGTATCTACCCCCCTAATATCTGTGAGCTTTGCTACCAAAAAAGCAGGAATCAAACCACCTCTTGTGATAGCAATGATGTAATCAAAACCTGCCAATTCGTTTTGAAATTGTGAGTGTGAAGTAATAATTGCCATAATAGAATTGTAACATTTTATGGTTTTGTAGTCAAGGGTTTTGGAGGTTTGATATTTTTTGAATTAAAAATTTTGAATCAAAGATGTGGCTCTTGACAATTATTTTTTTTTGAGCTACAATTATTTGGATGTATAGAGTAATAACCAAACCAATAGTTAAATTAGTATTCAACCCAATATCCAATTCAACTTTTCACAATCCAATAGTGAGTTTAGCCTCTTTGGTCTCCATCCTACTTCCCGTTTTCTAATTTTATTTCTCCCACCCAAGATGGGTATTTTTAATGCAGTTTTAAAACTACTAAACCATTTTTTTAACTTTATCTCCTACTATTTGTATGTCTCTTTCTAGTTTATTGTTACTCCAAAACAGTCAAAATAAAACCCAAATTTTTACAGGTTTTGGTATTGGTACCATTGGTTCTTGGTATGGGGAATGTGTTTTTACAACATCTATGACGGGCTACACCGAATCTTTGACTGATCCGAGTTATGCAGGTCAAGTTTTGTGTTTTGCCTATCCGCTCATTGGTAACTATGGCACTTCTGAGTCCTGGTACGAATCTGGTCAAAATTCTAACGCTACGATGGGGGCTGTGGGCTGTGTTATGTCAAATTATACTCAAAATCAGTTTCACAAAGACAAAAACCAAACTCTTGAAGAATTTTTGCTTACAAACAACAGGGCGGGAATGTGGGGTATTGACACCAGAAAATTAGTCCAAATATTGCGAGACCAAGGTAACCAGCAATGTGTGATGGTCGTTGATACAGCCGAAAACATCCAAAAACTCCAAGCTGATCTGTTAGCGGAGAAAATTGATTTTGAAACTTTTTGCCAAACGGTAAAGAATACTGAAGAGATTGGATTTATAGACTGGGCAACCAAAATGGGTACCAAAGAAATTTTTGAATTTGAACTAGAAAATAACAAAGTAAATGATAAATCTAAAAATGAAGTCAAAAATAAAACTGTGGCTGTAATAGATTGTGGGATAAAATACAACATCTTACGAGAACTCAAAAAACGCTTCCAAAAAGTCATAGTCGTGCCACCTACCACTAGTTTTGATGTAATTATGAGCCATCAACCCAATGCTATTCTACTGTCCAATGGCCCAGGAGATCCAAGAGATTATGGTTATGTAATCGCTACTGTTCAAGAACTTCTCAAAACTAATTTGCCGATTATGGGTATTTGCCTTGGGCATCAAATGTTGTCTTTGGCTGTAGGGTGCGATGCTTACAAAATGAAATTTGGCAACCGAGGAGCCAACCAACCTGTCCAAAATATGTTGACCAAAAAAGCCTATTTGACTACCCAAAATCACGGTTATGCTATTGTTTTTGATAGTATCCCTGCTGAATATGAGCTATTTTTCCAAAATCTAAATGACCAAAGTGTAGAAGGAATAATCCACAAAACCAAACCTATTTTTAGTGTGCAGTTTCACCCTGAAGCCTGTGCTGGGCCACAAGATACCAACTGGCTCTTTGACCAATTTGTGGGTAGTGTGAAGTAGATTATCACTGTCAATAAAAGTTAAATTATTCAAGTATACTACAAATATGACTCAAAATCTATCATCAAACAACACGCTAGTTAACAATTTTTTGCGAGAACTGAGAGATATAAATCTACAAAACGATAAACCTAAGTTTAGAAAAAATATTCACAGAATTGGCGAAATATTAGCCTACGAAATCAGCAAAAACCTAAACTACCAAGAAGTTGATATCCAAACTCCACTAACTGACACAAAAACAAATATTTTGCAAACTTACCCAGTCTTGGCGACGGTTTTGAGAGCAGGTTTGCCGTTGCACGAAGGTTTGTTGAGTTATTTTGACCAATCAGAGTGTGCTTACATTTCTGCTTACCGCAAACATAATGGTGATGGTAGTTTTGAAATTCAACTATCCTATATCGCCTCTCCTGATGTTACAGATAAAGATCTTGTTATTGCTGATCCGATGTTGGCTACAGGCGGTTCATTGGTGGCTAGTATCCAAGAAATCTACAAAATTGGTAAGCCCAAAAGTCTCCATATTGCCTGTGTAATAGCCGTGCAAGAAGGAATAGACCTGATACTTAGTTATTTTCCAGAAGCACATATTTATTGCGGAGCAATTGATCCTGTTTTGACAGACAAAAAATATATTTACCCAGGTCTTGGCGACGCAGGAGATCTGTGTTATGGCCCAAAACTACAAAACTAAAACTTTAATCTTTTTTTAATCTTAAATTTATTACATTTTATGAAGGCGACACTAGAACGACAACTCTTACAAGAACAAGAGCAACATAAAGAATTTAACGATCGCTACAGAACAGCAATAGAGCAATTATTATCACCTGAAAATATAAACGCAGAAATAGAAAGATTAAGAGCTGGTTACGCTGAGAAAGGTTTCACAATAGATGAAGGGAAAATAAGAGAAGATGCTGTATTGACTTGCGAAAACCAAGCGATGACTATATTTAAAGAATGGGTCAAAAACCATCCTGAAATCAAAGGTAAACCTGTTGTTGCTGTTCTTGGTGGAGCTTATCTACAAGAGGATTCTGCTGGTTACCAGTCTATAGAAAAGTTGGTAGAATTACTGTCGCAATACGGAATAACCACAGGAAGTGGTGGTAGTATTGGTGCGATGAAAGCTATTCTGATGTCTGAGAAATACGGTTTACCTGGTATTGGCGTCAAAATCAAAGGCGTGTCTAGTGAGCAGGTACATTCTAATACAGAAATTGACATTTCTTTGGACAATTTTGCTATTCGCCAAACAGACTTGTTGGTAATGTCAGATGTTTTAATTGTTACAACAGGTGGTTTTGGTACAATGTTTGAGCTATTTGAAGCCTTAACCCGTATCAAAACTGGTAAATATGACACCGAAAAGTTAGTCTTTATCGTTGATGAAGGTGGCGATAATGCCTATTGGGACTACATACACAAACAGTGTCAAGAAGCCGTTAGTCAAAATCTACTTAGGTTTTCTGCACAAAAATCTTTACCAAAAATCTTAGAAAAATTTGGTGATAACGATGGAGTAAAAAAACTTATTGCAGGACTAAATCCAGATGCAACACTTTCGCTTGATCATATCAACGCTATATCAAAGTTATATGGATGTGATATAAACGAGCTTTTTGACCTGTTGCTTGGAACTCTTTATACTAGGGTAAAAATTGGCGAAGAAGATTCTATTGTTCAAAACATGAAACAAAAAAACTTTATTTCACCTCACTATGATAATCATCCAACCGTTGAAGGTAATTACGGTCGGCAATATGTGAGAGCTACAGGAGCTGCAATTTATAGTATAAATGAGCAAACTGGCAAACAACAAGTGGTTTGTAATATCAGAGCTACAGGGGTAGCAACACTAATCGGTGGCAAAGTTGACTTTCAAGGATTACTAAATACTAGGGTAGAATTGACCAAATCTGCCTTGATCAGAGAGATTTTTGAAGAAGTTGGACACTATAATATCAATTCTTTCTTGTCAGAAATTAAATCTAATATGTTAAAACTAACTACATATGACAAACTTGCTAAATATAGAACGGAAGAAAATGCTTTGATAAAAGAAATAGACAAGCTAATAGAGAAAAATGCAACACAAGAAGAAATATTAGATTTCTTGCAATGCCCACAGTGGAGCTTTCTTATTAATGCTTACTTGAACACTACAAGCCATGTTTCAAACTATGACAACAACCCTAACGGTGTTAACTATTCTGTAGATTTTTTTGGACTTGATATAAACATAGGTTTGAATAGTGTTGTGGAAGATAAAGATAAAAACGGTAAAGCTAAAGGTGTTATACTAAATTTACCCGTTGATCTGATAACCCAAAAAAACGGAAGTATTACCTTAGAAGATTTGCGAGAATTTGTTTCAGAAGAAGATTTGCAAAAAATAACCAATGTGCTTGGTCAGAATAAAATCCAATTTAATAATGCAAATTTAGACTTTCTTAAATAAAAAATAATCTATTTAATTTTACAATACAACTTTACCATATTCTATGAAATCAACACAAGAAAGACAACCCGTTGCCTATATTACAGAAGTCGAGGGGGGGGTACAAAAACTAACAATTCAAGTTAAAAACGGCGAGAG
>JAYWGE010000128.1:0-2051 GCA_043778455.1 bacterium | reverse complement strand
GTGAGACTAATTTTTTGCCAGAGATTAAAGCACAATTTGAAGCAAAAGGTTTGAGTATCCAGATTCCAGATTTGCCCAATTCTAGTAATCCAAATATTGATCAGCAAGCCAATTATGTCTTGGCTAATTGCCATATTGACACAAATACTGTTATTGTTGGTCATAGTCTTGGAGTTGCCGTTGGTTTGAAAGTGCTACAAAAACTAGATTTTAAAATTACCAAATTTATTTCTGTAGCTGGATTTGTCAGTAATGAGTTTAGACAAGACAATTTGCCTCAAGGCGTTACCGATCCTTTTGATATCTCTCAAGTCAATTTTGATTTTGATAAGATTAAGTCCAAGTGCCAAGGGTTCAAAGGAATTTGGTCAGATGACGATCAATTTATAACCGAGCAACAAACACAAACTTTGGAGACAGCTTTAGGTTTTGAGACTGTCAAAATTATAGGTGGTAAACATTTGAGTAACCTCAATCAAAAATCAGTTTTGAATTTAATCTTTGAAAAAATAACAGTTTTTACTACTCGTATTGATACGATTTATAGTGGAACTTTCCTTATCTTGGCACCTGAACACCCAATGGTAACAAAATTGACTACACCAACTCAATTGGAGCAAGTTACAAAATACCAAACCTTAACCAAAACCAAAAGTCAGTTTGAACGAACGGAGATGAACAAAGACAAATCAGGTGTGTGGACAGGAAGTTATGCGATTAACCCTGCCAATAGCAAAAAAATTCAAATCTGGATTAGTGATTTTGTGTTGGCTAGTTATGGAAGTGGAGCTGTTTTTGCTGACGCTCACGACGAGCGAGATTTTGAAATGGCAAAAAAATTTGGAATACCGTTGATGACCAGTATCAAGCCAACTCCAGCTCAAATATCTGCTAAATTAATAACCTCACCCCAACCCTCTCCTATAAGCGAGGGAGACTATGAATACAGTTATGAGGATAGAATCAAAAATTTGGAAGAGTGTTTTTCAGGTTACGGAATTTTGTATAACTCTGGTCAGTTTGATGGTTTAGAGTCCAAAGAAGCAATGTCCAAAATTATAGAATTTGGAGAATCTCAAGGCTGGGCAAAAGCCAAAGTAACCTACAGACTACGAGATTGGTTAGTTAGTCGTCAACGATATTGGGGTAGTCCAATTCCGATCGTATATGTGCCAACCTCACCCCAACCCTCTCCTACAGACGAGGGAGTAAAAACTCAACTTGAAAATATTATTCCAAAATATATCACAGATTTGGCACGAAAATTACGACAAGAATCAACGCCGACCGAAACTATGATGTGGAAAATATTAAGAAACCGAAACTTCCTAAACTTAAAATTCACAAGACAACAACCTTTTGGCAGATATATTGCAGATTTTTATTGCCACGAACTAAAATTAGTCATTGAGCTAGATGGTAAAATTCACGAATCTCAGGAAGATTATGACAACAACAGAGATAAAGAATTATCAAGTGCAAGTTTGACAGTTTTAAGGTTTACCAACGATCAGATTCAAAATAATATAGATCAAGTTTTGCAAACAATAGCTGATTTTAAACAAAACTTCAAATTAACTTTAACTACTCCCTCACCTGTAGGAGAGGGTTGGGGTGAGGTTGATAAAATTGCCCACAAAGAAACTCTTGTTCCTCACTGTGACTTACCTGTGATTTTGCCTGATGATGTTGAGTTCAAACCTACTGGACGATCGCCGTTGATTGACCATAGTGGTTTTCATGCTAGTGCCGAGAGTTTATATGGAGCTGGAACAGTGAGAGAGGCGGATACAATGGATACTTTTGCTTGTTCTAGTTGGTATATGTTCCGATTTATGGATCCGCACAATAACGATGTTTTTGCCAGTCCTGACAGTCTTAAGTCTTGGGGTCCAATTGACGAATATGTAATCGGTGCTGAACATTGCGTGTTGCATTTGCTTTATGCTAGATTTTTTACTAAGGTCTTATTTGATTCTGGATATATTGATTTTGATGAGCCATTTACTAAGGTTACCCACCCAGGCATTATTCTTGGATCTGACAATCGC